>NZ_JBIUBL010000046.1:0-43800 GCF_044548015.1 Streptomyces sp. NPDC052236
CTTCACCGTGGACACGGTCCGCCGACCAGCGCGAGCATGCCAAGACGCCCGCACACCAGACCCGTGACCTGCAACTTCACGATGCACACCGCTCATTGCTGCTGAGCCGGTACGTGGCTCCGGGGAACGCGCTTGGTCTGATCTCTGGTCGACCTTCGTTCCGCCGGGAGCGTCGATGACGCTGTCTGCGCTGCCCGCTGACGAGCAGGACCGCTATTTCGCTCAATAGCGACAAGCGTCAGTGGTCGCAGCAAATGGGAGCCTGGTTGGCGGGGGCGTAGTGACATTGCCGCAGTGATATCACCACAGAGGTTGGGAGTTTGGGCAATTCTTGGGCATGGTGGTTGCCCGCCGCCTGACCGGGATTCCACTGGAGGCACGGTTCTGAGGTACTTCCCGGTGAGGCTGGCAAGCGATCCGTTCGCCTGTGGGAGATCGCGTTGATGTCCTGGCTCACTGCCCCACGAGAGGTCTCAGCCATGCCACGCCCGCTCCAAGAGTTGCCTCACGGTTTCAAGGTCCCCGCCGCCCTTGAGGAAGTGGCAGCGGCGCGCAGACGCGTTGTCGAACAGGCTCGGCACCTTGGCGTAGTCGTGGACGATCAGATGCAAGGCGACCTGGAGCTCTTGGCCGGAGAGGTGATCGCGAACGCCGTCTGGCACACGGCGGCACCGTGTGTAGTGGGCGTGCAATGGAACGGGCAGCGGCTGCGTGTGGAGGTGACCGACACTGGCGTCGACTCCTGCGAATTGCGCGCATCACAGGCTGGGCCGGAGGACGAAAGCGGACGCGGCCTCGCCATCGTGGACGCGCTGGCGACCGCTTGGGGGACGCAGCTGCACTCGGCCTCGTCGAAGACCACATGGTTCGAGTTGGCAGCCCGCTCGGCCGCGCAGGTTTCGCAGTCCGCCATAACGGCGTCGTCCGCTACAACGCCTGCACGGCGTGTGGTCTTCACCTGCACGGATGGGTTCGGCTCCTCGGCACCTGTAAGTGCGCCTGTGCCGATATCGGGCCGAGTACTGCACCGCTACGAAGCTGCCTGACGGTTGTCTTTGGCTGGACTGAAAAGGCCGAATACGACGTTCTGCCAGACCGCCTGCTACTCCAGCCAGCGGTCCACCAGTTACTTCCTATCCCCAGTCTGGCATCCCCGCGGCGGGTACGGCCACTCGGTGCGCTCCCAGCCCTCCAGCCGCACGCGGTAGGAGCGTCCGTCCTCCACCAAGTCGACATGCACCGGTGGCGGGGAGCTCCTCTTTCGAGACAGACCGGACTCGAAGGGCCATTGAGCCGTTGCACGGTCTCCCCGGCAGGGTGGCACAGAAAGGACAGAGCCCCGTGTCGCTGACACGACCACGTACGTGTGGCACACGTATTCCCCTCACCCGGAGCATGTGGCGCCCGGCCAGCGACGCCGCGCCGGGCAAACCGGGACTGGCACGCAGCTCCATCGTCTGCGAACTGGCAAAGCACACCGACACGGCGCAGCACTGCGGAATTGCCCGGGAGTTCCCGGGACCGCTGGGAGGCGCGGTGTGGGCGGAGTGGCTGGACGGCAGGGAGCCCCACTTCCCAGCCCGGGAGGACTGCGCTGGGCGGGTGTCGTTCCCGGACGGTCCAGACGATGTGTGCGCGCTGTTTGCCGACCATCCGGAACCGTGCATGTCCGCCCTCTCCAGCGTCTACCGCGAGAGCCCGGCGCGGCTTCCCCGGATTCTCGATGTACTGGGCGTACTCGGCCACGGCGACCGGCACGAGCCTGCGGCCGTGCAGGCCACCGCCGAGGAGGCGGTACTGCTCGTCTGGGACGAGCTCACGGCTCGCGACGCCTGGGCACCGATGGCCGACTGGAACCACGCGGCTATGTACCGGCTGTTGAGCTGGGCACACTCGCGAGAGTCGAGCCCTGACCTCCTCTCCGCCCTGTCGGGCGGACTGGCCGATTTCGCCCGGCTCTGCACAACACCATCAGAATATGCGTGCCGCCGCGGCGAGGATGCTGCGGCCATGCTCACGTGCATTCGTGACCTGCCTCAGCCGTGGCAGGTCACAGTGCTGGGAGGGCAGCGCAAGCCGAAGTGCCGCGAGTCGAGCTACTACGACCCTGATCCGCGTCCATCCACGCCTCGCCGCGGTCTTGCTGAGGCGCTCGCAGACGCGACCGAGCGCGCGGGCAGAAACGAGGACCCGCCCCGCCCCCACCCGAACTACTCACGCTCCGACTGGGATCTGGAGGAAGACTGCCGTCTCGGCGCCACCGCGCTTGAACGGCTGTCGGGGTTGCCGCACGGGTGACAAGTGGATGCCGTACGACAGATCGCCTCAGGTGCCGAAGCTCTCTCGGCCGTATCTGACGCGGGCCAAGGCATCAACATCATCCGCACCTTCGGGGTGTACGTCGCCTGATGCGCACCGCACCAGCCCCGCCGGACGCCGCCTGCCGAAGACGCCGATACGTAGGAGTCCCCTTGACCACCCACGAAGAAGAGTTACGCGTCGCGAGCTGGAACATCGAGCACAATGGTCGCGGACGTGACGGCGGTGAGGACCACCGCCACCTGGCGCACGACATACTCGCTGAGTTCCGGCCGCACGTCCTGTTCCGCCAGGAGCTCACCGGCGCCTGGGACAACGGGAAGCGAGACCTGTACGCGGAAGCGAACCGTCTCGGGCTGATCCCGTTCATGTCCCTGCCCAAGGAAGGCCGGAGCCGTAATCCCGTCGGCGTGATGATCGACCCAAGCCTCTTCCTCACGGACGCCCACTTCGATCACGACCTGCCGTGGAAGGCGATCTGCAACCCGCAGGTCCGCCTCAAGGGCTGTCCGAAGCAACTCTGCCTCGCTTCGGCGCACTTGTGCCATTTCGACCCCTCGCTGCGCGAGACCGAGGCCAGGAGGCTCACGGTCCTGGCCGACAGCGGCCGTAGCGCCCTGTTCGGGATCGACGCCAACAGCTACCCCCACCGGATCGGGGAGGAGGCAGTCTCCCTCCCGGACTGGCAGCAGGTCGCAGACCGAGTTCACTACGAGCACCGCACGGTTGAACGGAATGGGCAGCGCGGCTCCGACACCCGCCCGGACGAGATTCTCTCCGGCGGCAAGGGCGTGTTCGTCGACCTGGGCCACTACGCGGGCACGGTCCTGAAGCAGCCCGGCGCTCTGGCCGCAACAGCGAGCCTCAAGCGGACTGACCAGGGCCCAGCACAGCGCATCGACCGCATGTACTGCACCCCTGACCTTGTCCCTGCCCTGCGCCACTTCGAGGCCGTCGTCACCGACGAGGTAGGAGAAGTGTCCGACCACGCGCTGCTGGTCGCGCGCTTCGACCTTGCCGTGCTTCGCCGCATCCTCACGCCCACGCACTGACCAGACCCAGGGGTACCCGTGATCATCAACGTCGCGAGCTGCAACTTCGAGAACAACGGAGGAGGCGATCGCGAGCTCTGGCAGCGGATGCACGACCGGCTGCGCTCACTCGACGTGCACCTGCTGCTCCGGCAGGAGATGTGGGGCGCGGACGCCAATGACGGGGAACTCGCGGACGCGGCCGAGGCCGTGCTCGGCATGCCTGGTCTCATCGGGGAACGCTGCTGTACCGCCGTCTACCACGCCCCCGACCTCTTCACCCCCGTGCGCGAATGGTCGAGTACCGGACCGATGTGGGTGCTGCCCCCGCCGTCCGGAACCTGCGGCTGGCCGGCACCCCCGAGACCGCGGCGCCGCTCGTGGTCGGCTCGTACCACCTCAACTACGCCTCGACCACCACGAGGCTGGCCGAGGCCGAGTGGCTGACGACGTGGAACGACAAGTGGGAGCGCAGGGGGAACCGGCGGATCAGGCTGCCCGCACTGCTCGGCGGAGACAACAACAGCTATCCGGAGCCCGGCGCCGACGTCGACCCGGCTCTGCCGGTCCTGGAGCACATCCAGGACCTGCCCCATCGGGCTCACCGTTCCTACCAAGGCCCTGACAGCACACGGCTGATGGACACCCGGCCCGACAACGTTCTGCGTACCGCGGGCCTGGAAGATGTCGCACGCTACCTCGCCGTCCGCAAGGGCATCGGCTCCGCCGTGACCTCAACCGTTGACGCCTACAAGACCCACGGCCCGCAAGCCCGAATCGACCGCATCTACGCCAGCGAGCAGCTGCTCCCCGCTGTGGTCGACGTCGAGGTCGTCGACATGAAGGGCCTGTCCGACCATGACACGGTGCTGCTCCGCCTGGACCGTGACGTGCTCGCGGACATCCTTAACAACCCGATCACTCAGGAGGCCGCATGACGTCCCGGAGACGGCGATAGGGACACAGGTTCGACCGCGTCGAGACCGACGCGCGCCGGGCCCGTCTTCCCGGGCGGAGGGGGCGGCGCAATGCCCGAAGTGAGTGACCGCTCACCGGGAGGGCGAATCGCACACCTCCTACCCCGGCCGCGGCCTTCGGGCAGACCGGCGCCACCCCGTAGACCGAACTCGAATTCGAGGAATCGCCCCGAGATGGGCGTGACATCCCTCGGTTGGACGTCGTTTCGCCATCACCCGTTCGACGCGAGGAGCAGCGATGGACGAGCACCGGGCAACCTCTTCGAAGGGGTGCGGGCGATTCGAACGGCACGTCCACACGGCGCAGTAGCACGAGGACAAGGGAGTGCAACGTGAACGGCCTCGCCATGGGCGTCCGCAAGCTGATCGGCACCGTGGCCCAGGACCTCAGCGTCGTCGGCGCGCGGACGTGGAGTCGGCGAGGGCACGCTGGGCAAGGGCGGCTGGCATGAGTGACCACTGCCGCCGCGCAGTCGGCGTTCTGTTCCTCCAGCGCGACGGCTGCCGGCCCTTCACCCGCGAGTTCCTGCCCAACTTCGGTGCCCGTCAGCCCTGCGCCAACATCACCGCCCCGGAGCGGGAGGCAGGTGGGGCGGTGTGATCACATTTGGCAAGGAGCCGCCCGCGACGGCGTGGCACCACCGCGGCTTCCGCTCGTTCCTCGCCGGCCAGTGCGCAAGCCTGTCCGGTAGTGCGGTCAGCTCCGTCGCCGTGCCCGCCCTCGCCGTCCTCGACTTGGACGCCACCACCACCCAAGTCGCCACCTTGACCTTCCTTGGGCAGCTGCCGAACTTTCTCATTGCGCTGCCCGCCGGCGCGCTCTGCGACCGCCGTCCGAAGCGCCCTTTGATGGTCTTCGGGGACCTGGCTGCCGCCATCGTCCTGGTGAGCGTCCCGGCCGCCGCCGCGCTGGGCACGCTCACGATCGGCCACCTGTACGTGGCCGTCCTCCTGCTCGGCGTCTCCAAGGTCATCCACGACGCAGCCGCCATCAGCTACCTGCCTGGCCTCGTCGGACCAGAGCTGGTGCAGAACGCCAACTCCAAGATGGGTGCCGCCTTCTCCGTGGCCGACAGCGCGGGCCATAACGCGGGCGCCATCCTCGTCGGCGCCCTGGGCGCAGCCCGATCCGTGCTCGTCGACGTGCTGTCGTACCTGGTCAGCGCCTGGTGCATGTGGCGTATCCGCACCCCCGAGCCGCCCCGTCGCCCAGCCCGGCACAGCCTGGTCGCTGAGGTCGCCGAGGGCCTGCGCTACGTCGCCCGGCACCCCACGATCCGTTCCTTGATCCTTGCCCTGTCCTTGCTCAGCTTCGCGCTGGGCATGATGAACACCTACTGGACTTTCTACTTGTTCTCGACGCTCCATTGGAGTCCGACCGCCCTCGGCGTCGTGATGGGTGTGGGCGGCGTCGGCAGCCTGGCCGGCGCGCTCTGCGCTCCGTGGACCGGGGACCGGATCGGCCCCGGGCCGCTGATCATCGTGGGGTTCGCGCTCACCCCGCTCGCCGAACTCCCCCTATTATTCGCCCACCCCGGGCGCGGCTGGCAGATCGTCCTGGCCGCGGCCCTGGTGGTGCAGCTGTTCAGCGCGACCGCCGCTGGGACTACTCAGCGCTCGGCCCGCCAAGTGCTGTGCGAGCCCGGCCTCCAGGCGCGGCAGCAGGCCGCCAGTACCTGGCTCACCGCCGGGTCTCGCCCGCTTGTAGGTTCCGCGTTTCGATGGACACTGCTCATGCGAGATGGACAGTGAATGGGCATTTCCGCGTTTTCGTGGGCACTGGCTGCGCTCAGTAACTACGGTCGATCGTATGGCCGTTGAGAGTCCAAGGCGATCCGGAAAGAAGAATGTGCCGGTCCTGGCGTCGATCCGGTACGACGACGCGTCGGTGCGCCCCAAGCACACTGCTCGCGACGAGACGCGTCAGCGACGATGGACGGGCCGTGGCCGAGAGTCGGTTGGAACTCGCCCGTCTACTCCTAGCCGACATGGATCCTGCAGTACGCGGGATCTACGCCCAGCCGTGCCATCTGAGTGCCTGTGCCGGCGACCGGGTGCGACATCATGCGCCGGACTTCCTGTGATCACCGCTCAGGGACGGCCCGGGTGGTCAACTGGGAACATGTGCGACCTCATAGGCGCCATCAGCCACGTCCGACGGACCCGCCCATCCTGGCTGGCTGAATCAGAACGGGGCCCCGGGACAATCTCCGGGACCCCGTATTGGTGATGGGTGTTCGCTGGTTGAGAACCCGGCTGCTTCCGCCGCTCGCTTTCCTTCAGTGCCGTGATGTGCTCTAGCAGGGCGCGGGGCCAGGAGGGCGGCTCATCGTGCTGGACGAGTTCGACGATGAGTGACGAATCAATGAGGGCTCGGGACTGCCGCCGATTACGCCGTGGGGACGTAGTCGAAGTTGGGGGTGAGGGTGCCGAACAGGGCACCGACGCGCGGGGCTTCGCCCCCTGTCACCGATGCGAACATCTGTGAGGCTCCCGCGGTCATGTAGAACGGTGCCTGCTTGATGCGCCAGCCGGTGAAGCTCGGTCGGGCTCCGGCGATGACCTCCGCGTAGGTGGACTCGGCGACCGTGAGCTCGTCGGAGAACGTTTTGCCGTCGACCGTGATGCCTGCGCTGTAGGCGGGCGTCGGCATGACGCGGATGTAGGTCGGCATGAGGGTGATGGTCTTGCCGGAGGGTGCGTGGTGGAGCTTGAGACCGCCGGGGTAGAAGATCCGACCCTTGGAGTCGAGGCCGTCACCGGCCGTCGAGCCGATGGGCATGCTGAAGCCTTGGGCGTCCGCGTCCATCGCGAATGGGCTGATGGCTTCCAGGGTGATGTCCTCGCGGGCCATCCATGCCAGCATTTCGTCCCCGAGCTCCACCTGCGCGTCGCCCCACGGGGAGAGGTAGAGGCCGGGGAACGGGTCGGAGGCTGCCGCGGTCCGGGTGGCGGTGGCCGGCTGCGGAGCGGCCGCTCCGGCCGAACCCAGACCCAGCGGCACGGATAGTGCGGCTACGGCGGCGAGGACGGTGAGACGGCGGAGTCCGTGCATGAACATCAAACGTGTCCTGTCTGTGAGGGGTGGGGGCTGGAAGAGTTCTGCGGACCGAACCCAACAGGTATGTCAGGGACCACGAATCATCAGCGGGCGGACGCAGATCTCCTGGTGCGCATGCCTATCAATGCATAGATGTGCGGCCAAATGAAAGCACCATTGGGCCAGTCGGGTGAAAATGTCGTACTACGGTCAAATCGAGATCGCCACCACTCCAGACTGAAGCGACTGCCCCTCACTACTGGAGAGCCGCATGCCTGGAATCGCCGGAAGAACAGGATCAGTTGGACTGTCGCGTCGGAGGCTCGCCGCCCTGACGACGGCCACCGCCGCGCTCGCCACCGCCTGCCTGTGCGGGCAACTGACGGGCGTCAGCGAGGCCGGCGGGCACATCGACGCCCCGTCGTCGGTGCTTGACTCACCGGCGGATCTGACCGATGTCTACGCCTTCACCAGCCCCGACGATGCGGACATGGTCACGCTCATCGCGAACGTCCGGCCCTTCCAGGTGCCGGGCACCGCGGCCAACGCGCTCGTGGACTACCCGTTCGCGACCGGTGCCCGGTACGAGATCCACACGGACGCCGACGGTGACGGGGCGCCCGACACCACGTACCGCTGGACCTTCCGCGACGAGGACCGCAGGCCCTTCGGGATCGGGCCGAAAGTCGGTCCGCTGCCGGTGAATTCGCTCGACGACCGGTCGCTCGGCGTGCGCCAGAAGTACACCCTGGAGAAGATCAGGGCAGGCGGCTCCACCGAGACACTGCTGCGGGACGCGATCGCCTCGCCCACCAACACCGGCCGGGTCCTGATGCCCAATTACGGCAAGCTCCGGACACAGGCGATCCGCGAACTTCCCGGCGGCGGACGGACGGTGGCCACCCAGGCAGCGGAAGCCTTCAAGGCCGACACCCAGGTCTTCGGCCTCTACACGGTCGGCACCAGGGGCCCGGTACCGGGATGGCTGCCCGATGCCCAGCCGCTGTCCGCGTTGAATGTGAACAGCCTCGTCCTGCAGGTGCCCAAGCGTGACGTTGCCCTGAACGGCGATTCGAAGCGCAACCCGGTCGTGGGCGTGTGGGCGACAGTCTCCCGGCAAGGGGCGGACCTGGGCCGGAGTCTGTCCGCGCAGGCCGCCACGTTCCGGCAGGTCTCCCGGCAGGGCACCCCGCATATCGCCTTCGGGCTGTTCGGCTCCACCATCGGGCTGGCCAGGCCCGGCGGGCCCGAGGACCGGCTCCAGGCGCGCGCGCCGAAGGACGACCACCTTCAAGCCGACTTCCTGGCCGCGACACTCGATCCCGTACCGCCACACCGCATCGAGCGGGCCCAGGGACGCAAGGCTCCGGCGACTCCGCGTCGTGACATCCAGGCCCTGTTCATGAAAGGCATCGGCAAGGACAACGGGGCCGCGTTCGGCTTCGACCTCAACACCCACACGATGAACGCCGACGCCGACCCGAAGCGCATCGTGCTCGCCGAGGAACTACGGCTGAACCTCAGCACCCCGCTCACGGCCAACCCCAAGGCGTACGGGGTCCTCGACGGAGACCTCCAGGGCTTCCCCAACGGGCGCCGCCTCAACGACAACATCGACGGGCCACTGATCCGGATGCTGGAGGGTGAGCCCGCCGGGCCGTCCGCCGCAGATCTGCTGCCCAAGCCAATCGTCAGCCTGGAACCCGCCGACGCACAGAGCACCTTCCCCTACCTCAACCTCCCGCACGCAGGCCCGTGAAGCCTCTGATCACCGCCGCGGGCGCAGCGGTGGCCGTAGCCGGGTGTGTGGCGGGACTTCTGTACCTCGGTCCTGACACCGCCCGGCCACAGCCCAATGCTCCGCCCGCCGGAGCGGACAGCGGTTCCATGGCTGCGGGCAGCGATTCGATTGCCGCGGTCGGCGCCGCCCGGGAGCGTACGCGGGCATTTCCCAGCGATCCGGCGGCCTGGGCCGGCCTGGGCCGCGCCGAGATCGAGCAGGCCCGCACCACCCTCGACGCGAGCCGGCTCGACGCCGCTGAAACGGCGCTGGGCCGCTCGCTCACCCTCGACAGCACGGACAACTACGACGCCGTAACGGGCCAGGGGCTGCTCGCCAACGCCCGGCACGAGTTCGCCCGCGGGCGTCAGTACGGGCTGCGCAGTACCCAGATGGCGCCCGACCGGCCGGACGGCTACGCCGTCCTGGCGGACGCCGAGATCCAGCTCGGAAACTATCCCGCGGCGCGGACGGCCGTACAGCGGCTGCTCGACATCGCCCCGACCGCGGCCGCCTACAGCAGGGCCGCCTACGACCTGGAGACCCACGGCAGGCCCGAGGACGCCGCCATCGCGCTTCAGCGGGCCGTGGACAGTGCGAACACAGCCGACGAACGAGCCTTCGCCGAGGCCCGCCTGGGCGACCTGGCCTGGTCCTCAGGCAAGGTGGACCTCGCGGAACAGCACTACCGGCGGGCACTGGACGCCGTACCGGATCACCTGTACGGGCAGGCCGGAATCGCCCGTATCACCGCGGCACGAGGACACCCGGACACGGCACGTGAGCTCTACGGGCGGCTGACCGAGCGGACGCCGTTGCCTCAGTTCCTGCTGGAGGCGGTGGAACTGCGGCAGGCAGCAGGGGCCTTTGGCCAGGGAAACGAGGGGGCCGCGCTGGCGGCTCAGGTGCGGATGGTGCGCGCGGACGGTGGTCCCGTCGACCCCCATCTCGCCCTCTACACCGCAGACCACGGAGATCCGAAGATCGCGGTGGACCTCATGCGAAGAGAGTGGAACCACACGCGAAGCGTGATCGTCGCCGACGCGCTGGGGTGGGCACTGCACCGTGCGGGACGGGACACAGAAGCCCTCACCTACGCCCGGCAAGCGGCCACAACGGGGTGGCGAAACGCGCTGTTCCGCTACCACCGGGGCGCGATCGAGCAGGCACTCGGCATGCCCGAGGGAACCCGCCGTCTGCGCGAGGCCGCCGCACTGAACCCGCACCTCTTCCCGCACCGACCGCAGGAGGATGAGGAGGATGAGTAGGTCATGAAGCGTCTTCACTGGGCGGCGGCCGTCTCGGCACCCGTGCTGGTGCTGCTCTGCCTGACCACGCCACCCACAGCCCATGCCCACCCGCTGGGCAACTTCAGCGTCAACCACCACGACGGGCTGCGGCTGTCGCACGACCGGATCGAGGACACTGCCGTCATCGACAGTGCGGAGGTCCCCACCGCGCAGGACAAGGAGGCCACGGACACCAACCGCGACGGGACCATCTCACCGGCGGAGGCAGCGAACCGGGCCGCCGAGCGGTGCACCGAACTCGCCCGCCGCACAAGGGGTTCGGTGAGCGGTAAGCAGATCGTCTGGCGCTCGGGACGCTCCGCCCTTGCGTACGGGAGCGGGGCCGCGGGCCTGGCGGTCGCCCGGCTGACCTGCGCGCTGCTTGCCGACGCCGACCTGTCACAACGGGCCGAAGTCACCTTCGTCTCCGGGGCGGACCCGGCGCGGACCGGCTGGAAAGAGATCACAGCAGTCGCGGGAGACGGAATCCGGCTGGCCAAGTCATCAGCCCCGTCCAGAAGCCCCAGCAATGTGCTGACCCGGTATCCAGCGGACGAAGGCGAACACCCCCTCGACACAGCCGCTGCACAGTTCCGCACAGAACCGGCCGCTTCCGGGGCCTCCGGACCCTTGAAACAGGGGCAGGCGCCGGCCGTTCACGCGGTGGACCGGGGCGCCGTCCTCTTCCCGGCGCTGGAGAACCGGCTCACCAACCTGACAGCGGGACGGGACCTCACCCTGCCCGTGGGCCTCCTCTCCGTCCTGCTGGCCCTGCTCCTGGGCGCCGGCCATGCGACACTCCCGGGACACGCCAAACTCGCGGTCGCCGCCTGCCTGGCCCGCCGGGAAGGCGGTGTACGGGCCGCACTCGCGGTCGGGACGACAGTAACGGTGACCCATACGGCCGGAGTCCTGGCCATGGGCCTGATCTTGACCGCGGGAAGCGGATTCCTGGGAGAGCGGCTGCTGGCCGGGCTCAGCGCGGCCAGCGGCACGCTGATCGCGGTACTGGGCACCCTGCTCGCCATCACAGCGGTACGGACCCTAAGAACGGGACGACCCGCGTCGCACTCGCACTCGCACCACGGACACAACCATCGCCATGCCCACGCGCACACACACGGGCATGACCACGCGCACCCGCACGAAAACGGTCACAGGCACGACAGCGCTCACCACGACCGGAAAAAAACCGGCCGCGCCGGCCTCCCCACCCTCCTAGGCGTGGGGCTCGCGGGCGGCCTGGTACCCAGCCCATCAGCCCTCGTCGTGCTACTGGGCGCCATCGCGCTGAGCCGCACGGCCTTCGGCGTCCTGCTCGTCCTCGGCTACGGCCTCGGCATGGCCCTCACCCTGACCACCGCCGGCCTACTGCTCTCAGACGGCACCAGCAGACTCGCCACCCTAGGTCAACAGCGCCTGCCCACTCTGCGCCGCTACACCCCCTACGGAACCCTCCTGACCGCACTGGCCGTCCTGACCGTCGGGATCGGGCTCACCCTGCGCAGCCTGCTCTGAAAAGGTGCTCGGTGTGGGCGAATCGTACTTTATCGGCGCAAGGAGCAGAGCCCAGCGTCGCCAGCACCATCGAATGAGACGCGACAGGCACTTCTGCCGACCTCGGGTGGGCGAGCAATTCGGGAGCGTCTGGAATCTCCTCGCCTTTCAGGCACGCTCCAACCTCGTGAGTGCAGTTGGTAAGAGCTGGTCGTGATAGCTAACGGTACTGGGCTGGAACAGCGGCGGGCTAGGAGCGTGTCTCAGTAACGAGCAAGCGGCCCGCTGGCCGTGATCGATGGGATCCGGTCGCGGCCGTCCCGTCAGCACCTGTGAGGCCGTGGCTGGGTCCTGACAGGCAGGTGTTCGGCCAGTAGGGCCCGTGGAGTGGGCCAGGGTGCCTGGCTGGTCAGTCGGCCAGGGCGGCGAGCCCGGCGGTCCCGGCGTGTCGGAAGATCTTGCGGAGGTTGTGGCAGGCGGCGAGCAGGCGCCATTCACCGCGGGCTCCGTCTTCGCCGCGCAGGTGGAGCCGGCGGCCGTTCTGGCAGGTCATGATCTGTCCGAAGACAGGTTCGACGATGGCCTTGCGGCGACTGTAGGCGGCCTTGCCGGGTTTGGTCCGCAGCTTGCGGGCCATACGTTCCTTGAGGGTGGCGTCCTTGGGGATGCGTCCGCGGGGTGCGGGCGGGACCTGCTCGTCGTGGGCAAGGCGGCCGGTGGCCATGAACGTGTTGGTGCCGCAGGCGAGTTGGCGCTCTCGCGCGGCTTCGAGGTTGGTCTCGGAGCAGTAGCCGGCGTCGACCAGGGCCTGCTTGGGGTGGACGCCGGTATTTGCCGCGGACTGGTCGAGCATCGTGGTGTAGTTCAGCGCGTCCGAGGGGTTGGTCGTCACGTCGGCGGCGGTGATGACCTGGTGCTTGTCGTCGACGACGGCCTGTGCGTTGTAGGCCTGGATGTAGGCGCCGTCGCTGTTTTTCATGATCCGCGAGTCGGGGTCGGTGAAGTTGGCCTGGGCCTTGGGCTTGGGCCGCGCCTTGGCTGCTGCCCGCCCGCCCGCGTCGGTGATGGCCCGCTCGTCGCCAATGCCGGCACGCTCCTGACGGCGGCGTTCGGTGCCCTCGGCGTGAGCGCGTGCCTTCTCGGTGGCTTCGGCCTCGATCTGCGCGCGGGCTGCCTGCAGCTTGGCCAGGCGCTTCTCACGCCGGTCCAGCTCGGCGGGCAGGTCCGCCTCCTTGCCGTCCACGCCGAAGGTCTGGTCCTCGGCTTCGTCGGCGGCCTCCGCGTCGGCCAGCAGGCCCTGGGCCTTCGCTTCCAGCTGGGCGGTCTCGGCTTCGATGCGTCCTTCCTTGTCGATCAGGCGGCCGTAGCTCATCGCCTTGTGCTTGGAGGCACTGGCCTCCAGTTTGGTGCCGTCCAGCGCGACGCGTCCCATCTTGACCATGCCGAGCTTGGTCGCGAGGTGCAGGGACTGGGCGAACAGGCCGGCGAGCGCATCGAGGTGGCGGCGGCGGAACCGGGCGATCGAGCGGAAGTCGGGGGCCAGGTCGGCGGCCAGGAACCGGAACGCGACGTCGTCGGCCAGGCGGCGCTCGATTGCCCTGGAGGAGCGGACGCCGGTGGTGTAGCCGTAGATCAGCAGCCGCACCATGAGCCGCGGATCGTAGGGCGGGTAGCCGCGCTTTTCGGTGTAGTCGGCCAGGATCGGCCCGAGGTCGAGCACCTCGTCGACCAGGTCGGCGACGAACCGGGCCAGGTGGCCCTCGGGCAGCCAGTCGTCCAGCGACGGCGGGAGCAGTAGGACCTGATGCGGGTCGAACGCCCGAAACGTCTTGTCCACCGCCGCCAAAGGGCCCTGCGGCCGCTTCTTGCCGACCGGCTCGACCTCGAACAGCCCATCCCCATCACGCATACCGAGATCATCCCGCATGAATGATCACGAACCGCAAGCGGGTTGCCGGCTACTGAGACACGCTCCTAGCGGTTCCTGGCGTAGCTGAGGAGGGCCGTGCCGCTCTTCAGGACCGTGCTGTCGGTCAGCTCGTACTGGACGGGGTCGAAGGCGGCCAACGGGGCGAACAGCGGAGTGCCGGAGCCGAGGGTGAGCGGGGCGAGCTTGATGATGAGTTCGTCGATCTCGCCGTACAGCGCCGCGGCCAGCTTGCCGCCGCCCATCAGCCAGATGCCCTTGCCCTCCTCCTGCTTGAGCTCACGTACCTTCGCCACCGGGTCGGTGCCGACCAGCTCCACGCGAGGGTCGGGGCTCTCGGTCAGCGTGCGGGAGAAGACCAGATGCCGCAGGTGCGGGTAGGCGTCGGTGATCCCGGCATCCAGCCCGTTCTGGTACGTCCGGCGGCCCTCGAGCACGGTGTCGAAGTGGGTGCCCTCCGCCGTGACGCCGAGCGCGTTCCTGGCCGGGGCAGGCAGGATCTCCGGGTAGACGGCGGCGAGATGGGCCACATAGTCCTCTCCGATCGGCCAGAAGCCGTCCGGGCCCGTGGGGTCGCTGCCGTCAGGGGCGGAGATGAAGCCGTCGAGTGAGCTGGCGATGCAGTAGGTCAACTTGCGCATACGGGTACCTCTTTCGGTGGGGTCGATCGAAGTCGAGGGTGCATCGGGCGGGATCAGTGAACCGAGCCGGGCTTGGGCAGCGGACGGGCCGGGGCGCCGAGCGCAGCTTGGGTGCCGGCGGTTCTGCGATAGGCCCTGCGGCTGATGTACTTTATTTGAAGTGGTTTGAACGTAGTACTGTACTCGCAGTGGTGTCAACGACTTTCTACGGAGAAATTCCTTGCGACAGAACCCAGCGCGCCGGACCGCCCTGCTCGACGCCGCCATCGAAGTCCTCGCCCGCGAGGGATCACGCGGCCTGACGTTGCGGGCGGTCGACACGGAGGCCGGCGTCCCCGGCGGCACC
The DNA here is from genome assembly GCF_044548015.1 of Streptomyces sp. NPDC052236. Classification (NCBI taxonomy): domain Bacteria; kingdom Bacillati; phylum Actinomycetota; class Actinomycetes; order Kitasatosporales; family Streptomycetaceae; genus Streptomyces; species Streptomyces sp. NPDC052236. The sequence continues at coordinate 14,848 of NZ_JBIUBL010000046.1, forward strand.
GCGTCCAACTACTTCTCCAACCGTGCCGAGTTGCTGCGCCAGATCCTGACCCGCACCCACGAGCGCCTCACCCCCGACCCGACTGAACTGGCCTCCACCATGCAGGCGCCACCCTCACACAAACTGGTGGTCACCCTGCTGCACCAGCTCGTCGGCCGGATGCGCGCCGACCGCAGCAGCCATCTGGCCATGCTGGAATTGCGCCTGGAAGCCACCCGGCGCCCCGAGCTGCAGGCCGACCTGACCCGTACCTTCAGCGCGATACTTGAGGACAACATCGGCTGGCACCTCGACGCCGGCCTGCCCGGCGACCGCACCACCGTGGTGCTGCTCTACCTCGCCATGCTCGGCCTGATCGTCGACGACCTCACAGTGCCCGAGCTGCTCTCCCCTCACCCTTTCGACGACCTGCTCACCGAGCTGGTGGCACGCACCCTGCCACCGGCCGCTCCTTAACCCGAAGTCCGCGGGCCGATGGCGGCTTCCCGTGGCATCTCCTCGTACCGCACAGCTCGGCCGCCCCCTGCGCAGGCCCCGACGTCGCATCCCGCATGAATGATCACGAACCGCAGGCGGGTTGCCGGTTACTGAGACACGCTCCTAGCTGATGTGCACGTAGAACTTGTCGAAGTGGAGGGTCCGGTCCGCCACATACCAGTTGTTGAGGTCGGTTCCGGCATTGCCGTTCTGTGTGCCGTCCACGTACTTCACTGAGAACATGGGGCCGCTGCCGGCGCCCTCCCATGTCGATGCGAACGGGTACTCGTCACACTCTTCTCCGTCCTGGTGAGGAAGGTTCGCGCATGTGGCCCGCACCGTGTTCCGGTTGTCCGCGTACCGGTTGGCGACAGCGGTGTCCCAGGTGGACATGAGCCTGTTGAGCGTCCTGCCGGAAGCGATGCTCCCGGGAATGAGCTTGGCACTGCCGTCCGGAAGCGGCGGGTAGGTCGCGTTCGGGTTGGTCTGGGCGAGCTGGACGTGGCGGGCCACCGCCCCGTTGCGGGTCGAACTGGTCGCGTATTCCTGCATGATGGGGACGACGCGATCGAAGATGCCAGCTCCGTTGGAGCCGAGATACGAGGCGGAATCGAATCGCACCCCGGTGCCGCCGTTCAGGGTCTCGCTGGTGCCGCGTACCGTGAACCAGTGCGCGATGCCGCAGCGGGATATGTAGTCGCGACTGTACCCGTCGGTCTTCGCCGAGGAGATCGTGTAGATCGCGGTGCCGCCGGCCACCCACTGGGCGACATCCCTCGGCCCACTGCCGCTGACACCGCAGGGCTTGTTGCTGTTGGTGCCGTCGTTATAGCCGCCTGTAGTCCAGGTGACGCTCAGGTCGGAAGGCCCCGTCTCCCCGGTGAACTTGAACTGGTCCATCCCGGTGGTGAGACGGACGACCCGGGAACCCTTCGTGCCTTCGCCGGCGTATGTCGTACGCCAGGTGATTTTCCCGACAACGACTCCGTTGCGGATGAAGTTGATGCCAGCGCCCTTTTGCACGAAACAGCGGTTGTAATGATCGAGTATTTCTTCGTAGTAGTCGCGGGTTCCGGCCCTCTATCGGCAACTGGCGAGCGTGACGGGTGCACGAGTCTTGGAGCCACTTGAGTAGGTGACCCCAAGGCGTTGTGCTGTCGCGTCTCCCGTTTCCGTGAGCGTTCTCGGTGGCGACGGCGCCACGATCGACTGCTCTGTGCGGAATCGCTCTCCGATCGCCGAAGCGTCTTGTCCCGCGGTGAAGGGAACCGCGGTGAGACCCTCGTCGGCGCCCGCCCCGGAGACGCTCGAGACTGTGGTTGCCAGCAGAGAAGCGGCCACGAATACGGCCGACAATGTACGACGCATTGACCCCCCAGTGTGAAGCCGTGAGTTGACGAGGCGGCACAGTAGCAACACGTGTACGCACGAGTCGCACGCAAACTCGAATTTGAGCCAAGATCGGATTTCCCCTGTCGATCATTCCTGGCCGGTGGGATATGGCTGCGTTTGGTCGTGAGCGGGCCTGGGCACGGGGGATCGCAACGGCACAACGGGACTCCCGAGGAAAGGATCAACGATCGGCGAGGAAAGTCGATCATTCAGTCTCGGGAGTCCCGTTTACAGGAGAAGCCTGTCGTCCCCCGTCTGGCGCCACCACCCGTTCTTCACCGACAACCCCGCACCGGTCCTCCAGGCCGAATGCGAACACCGACACCACGCCGTCATCCAGCAGGTCATCGCCGACAGCAAATCCTCCGCCCTGGCCCACCTGCCCTCGGGACACTTCAACGCCAACGCGGCCTGGCTCACCCTGTGGGCGATGACCTACAACCTGCTACGGGCAGCCAGGGCGCCTCGTCGCGTACGGCCGAGGTGCGCTCGGCCCACTGACCGGTGCAGAACCGTTCCACCCGGCGGCGTAGCGCGTCCAGGGCACCCGAGCGCCACGCTCCGGAAATGAGTGGGGGAGATTCCCGGGAGCGGCGTCGAGGGTGTTGTCATCACCGCGGACGGCAGACAGCCGACCATACGAATGCCCAGCCCGACGTGCGGCGTGGGGCCTGCGGGAGCACGCTGGTCCTGGAGCTGTCTGTCCCTTCGACGGGCAGTCGGCCAGGGAAGGATTGGCAGCGATGTTCGCGAGGCTGAGCACCTATCAGGGGTCACCAGTTCCTCAAGGGGGAGACCTGACCGCCAATTGGGAATCGATTCTCCAGCAGGTCAAGGACGTTCCCGGCTTCCGGGGCGTGTACTACCTCGTCGATCGGGCCGCCGGGAAGGCCAGGTCGCTGACGCTGTGGGACGACGAGCAGACCATGCGGGACAGCGAGAACCTGGCAAACCGGATCCGCGAGGAAACCGCACGGAGGGAAGGCCAACAGATTGTCTCGGTCGAACGCTTCGAGGTGGGATTCAGCCACCTGAAGCCGTAACAGCGCGGACCGCCCGCTCGCCTGCGCTGCTGACGGCTGCGTGCGCACATAGGTCCACCGGGCGGTCGAACTACTTGAGTTGTCGGACCCTGGCCGACCGAATTGGACGATGCGCAGAGCACCAACTGCTCAGAGCACCTCGCTCAGCAAGGTTGGAACAGCGCGCAACATAGCGGGGGATCGCCGGTTAGCCAAACCGGCGATCCCCCGCATCATTGATAGTCCACCGCCGCTCTCTGCCCGCACGTCGAAAGGCACCACCACCACGACACACCCACAACCGCACGGTCACGCGGCCATGCATCCCTACGGACCCACGAGACGACTAAACCGCCGCGTAGCTGAGCCGGAACAGGTCCTGGGCACGCTCCAGGTCCCGGTCCGTACGCAGCTGCAGCTCCAGGTCGCCTGTGCCCTGGTGGCCCAGCCCCGTCACGTCGCGGGTGAACCCGGGTACGAGGTCGACCTTCGTCGGGTCAGCCTTGAGGTAGACGAGGAGCTTGGTCTTCTGCGGCGGGCAGACGCACGCGAAGTTCCGCAGCCGCTGGTAGGCGCGGTAGGTCTTGTTGTGGACCTGCGTGATGTCGTCGCCGAGCCCGAGCAGGGCCTCATCGACGGCAGCGGCCAGCTGCGCCATCGCCCCGTCCGTCCTGCGCGCACGCGGCGCCTCGGCCGCGCGGCGACGACGCGTAGTCCTGGGGGCAGCCATCTGCCCGGTGACCGAGGCCACCGTCTCAAGGCCGACGTGGTCGCTGCCGAAGAAGCGGTAGCGGACCAGGTCGATGCTGCGCCGGTGCTCGCGCACGGCGTGGACGTCGTAGCGGGTGAAGTCGCCGGCCACGCAAATCAGTCTGGGCGCGCTCCACAGCACCTGGGCCGCGACCGCGGCACCGAGCCGGTCGCGGACCAGGTGCCGGAAGGCGTCTCTGTGGTCCATCAGCCACGCCATGTAGTAAAGGCCCTGGTGGATGACACCCGCGTCAGTGCCGCGCTTGTACTCGACGACCACGGGTGCCCCGTTCTCGTCAATTCCCAGCGAGTCGATTCGCCCGCCGTGCACAGGACCGGTGCTGTACTCGCTCGCCAGGAACCGCACCCCCAGCATCGTCTCCATGTGCGCCTCGATGAGGTCCTGCACATCCGCCTCGACCTCGGCCAGACGCGGCGTGACCTCGGTCACGCCGCTCGTCGTCGTGTGAAACAGCTTCAGGCCCGACACCTCCCCCTCCTCGGCTCGTAGATCATTAACGCCGGGCGGGTGCGGAATTGTTTCCGCGAGGGGCTTCGGGGCCGTGAAGATAATGTGAGGCCCTACGTACGACCTGACCAGGGAACGCCTGCGTCCCCCGGTCACCAGGGATCTACGATTCCCCCATGCGTCCCCCACGCCCCGGGGGACAGCGTAAGGAAGCCGCGTTTTCGCAGGTCAGCCCCCGTAGCTCAGTGGATAGAGCAGGCGCCTTCTAAGCACCTGCTCTACCACCTGTCACAGCCTTGGTCACACGTTGCGCGCAGCAGACCCCCACGGCAATGGATTGGTCGCTGTAGCGCGTCCATCCCGGTTCACCCCCGCCTTCGCGGGGACCACTACTGGGCGCCGTACAAGGCGTGCCGCCCGGCGGTTCACCCCCGCGTCGGCGGGGATGGTCCCTCGCCACCCTGGTCCTGCTCCTGCGCGCCACCGCCGGTCCAGGGGTTCGCCTTCCTCCAGAATGACTGGGACGCCGTCGTCAACGGCCTGATACTGCAATGGAGCTCGTTTGAGGAGCACGTGCACTGCGTAGGCCAGTTCGAACCCCATCCGCCATCCACCCTAGCCGGAGCTGACGGATCGTAAGGTAGGCACAAGGTACAGCTGCCGTCGTGCAGCAATGCCTACGGGGGACAGAGATCCCAGCGAGGGACTTGACGAGCTCACCGAGTGGACGCGGTGGGCAGCCACATCAAGTCGGATGGCCGGAGGATCCGCCCTTGCCCCGGAGACCAGGGGCATTGCTGGCCCTTCACCCTGGCCGCTCCGCGAAGGCTCTTGCCGTCGACCGCCAGGCCGCGCAGTCGGCTCTCGGCTCGGTTGCGGCGGTCGGCGAGCCAGCGGCCGACCGCCAGGTCCAATGCGTCGCCGTCGATCCGGGCCAGCAGTGGTCGAGTCGCACGCCGACGTGGGGCGGAGCGTCGGTGATCCATTCGCCGACGCCAGCAGCGACGTTGCCCCGCCGGCACCGCGCAGGCCACCAGGGCATGGACACCGACCAGAGCGTGGCGCACTCCACGCGGATCACGCGGATCGGGCACCTGGGCGAGGCGGCCCAGCTGTCCGGGCACTCTTCCGGCGCGACCTCTGGATGCTCGCGGAGTTGGTCAAGGGCAGGCAGGATCAGCGATGACGCCTCGGCAGGCACGGTCTTCCAGGCAGGTCACGGGGCGTCGAGAACTCCATAATCTTGGAAGCCGTGCCTGTGCCGCTCTCCCGGACCGATCAACCTGACAGACGTCATGAACCGGATGCCCGGCGACTACGCCGAAGCCCTGACTCATATTCGCGCGACTCCGGGCAAAGCACCATATAGGTCGCAAAGTCGGACTGGAGTACTAACCGGAATTCCGGTACCTCACTTTTCCCCGATGCTGCCACCATTTCACGGGGCCAGCTGTCACCTGTACAACATCGCCTACTTTGCGCTGACGCGGGCGGGTCTACCAGGACCATGGTCGCTTCTGCGCGCTGCGGCCAAGAGAGGGTGACATCGTCGCGATGATGATTAGTGCCAGCCGCGTCAGGTGCCGCTCTACGACTCATAGGGGGAACGAATGCGACCGAATATTTTAACGAGGACACTCGTCAGTGTCACTGCCGTTGTCGGGATTGCCGCCGGGAGCCTGGCGGAAGGAAAGCCAGAGCCACCGTCGGGGTGCCCCTGAAGAAGGAGATAAGCGTGGCGTTACAGAGAAGACTAGGGACGGACCTTGATCGGTAAATCGGAAGGGGGAAGCAAATCCGTGTTCTCACTAAGATTCTCGATGGCGGCCGCTGCGGCGATCGCCATCCTCTCAACCCTATTGGTGAATGCGCCAACGGCACACGCCGACTGGGCGCACGACAAATGCTCGTACGCTACGCTTAAGGAAACAACGCACCGCACCTCGTATGTGACCGAGGTCCCGGGTGAACGAATGTCCGTCGGAGAGTTTGGTAGGGCCGACAGCATGCACTACCAGCGCACCGTAACCAGAACAGAGAGCGCCACTCTCACAGCTGGTGGCGATGCAAGTATCTCCCTCGGCAAGATATTCGAGCTTGGCGTTCAGGCCGGGTATCAGCTGAGCCAGTCCGGCTCATATAGCGTAACGGCCTCAGAGACGTTCACCACCAAGCCCGACGAGTTCCTCTACATCTCCCCGGTAATGATCTGGGATCTCGTGGGTACAATTCGCCGCTGGGAAACTCCTGGTGGCAGCACATGTGCGTCAAGCATGACATCCGCACTGTTCCCAAAGGCACTGAAGATATGCGGCTGGTCGCAAAGAGCAACCTTCATTCAGAACGAATGCGCGGTACCGCGGGGCGGGGCAGGCGGCGGCTCCGGGGGTTCGTCCCCGGAAGAGGCGTGGCACTTCGGTCCGGTTCCACCGCCAACCGTCACTGTGTCTCGGTTTGCCTTTTCGAATGGCGCCGGAGTGGTTTTCGCGAAGGATGGTCGGGACGCGCCGTGGGTGACGCTGAATCCGGGCGGGCGAGCGAGTTCCTATCAAAGTGCGGGGAATCGTATCGGGGCTGTCCTTGACGGTGATCTCCACATCAAGGATGGTCTGTACGGCAGCTGGCACAAACTCACTGACGGAGGCGATGTCAAGTCGTTCAGGCTGAGCGGTAACCGTATTGCGTTCAGGAACTCCTCCGGTGTCATTTTCGCCAAGGATGACCGTGACGCGCCTTGGGCGACACTGAACCCTGGTGGTCAGGCCAGCGATTTCGTCCTGGAGGGCGACTGGATCGGTGCCATCCTCGACGGTTCCTACTACGTCAAGCAGGGCATCAACGGTCAATGGTCCACACTGGCCGGTGGCGGTGACGTGAAGAAGATCGCCATCAAGGGCAACCGCTTCGCCTTCTCCAATTCCTCCGGTGTCATTTTCGCCAAGGACGACCGCGACGCGCCTTGGGCGACACTCAACCCTGGTGGTCAGGCCAGCGACTTTGTCCTGGAAGGTGACTGGATCGGCGCCATCCTCGACGGCTCCTACTACGTCAAGCAGGGCATCAACGGTCAATGGTCCACCCTGACCGGTGGCGGTGACGTGAAGGACATCAGTGTGGGCCAGTACCTGACCTACTAACGAACCATAAGAGCTCCCAACACGACCTTGCGGAGCCGGATAAATCAGCTAGCTGATTCGGCTGTTCGTGAGGTGTGAGTACTCGGCCATGAATCGTGGACGACGGATTGTGGGAGCTGACCGAGCCGTTGCTGCCGCCCTGGCCAGAGAAGAACCCAGGGCGGCAGCCGGTGGACCGGCTGTGCCTGCGGGACATCCTCCAAGAACGCAGTCGCGCGATCTCTTCCCGGATCTTCCCTTCCCGGGCCTCCAGCAGACCGAGCACCGACAGCACCAGGCACCTCCGCAAGCGACGCGAGCAGACGAATCACGCTCACCTCTCCCGCTGTAGACCGGAGTTCATGCCCACCCAGCCCGCAGGGCTTCGTCGTAGTGGCTGACATCCGTTTTGTGATCACGCGAGTCCGAGGATCGCGAGAGGGCGGCGGGCGTCACGCGCGTTGTGGCGAAGGGCGGCGGCGATGTTCCTGACACCGCCCAGCCGGAGGGCGCCTATGGCGAGGTTGCGCCAGGTCGCCATGGCCCGGGGAGCGTTCCCGGTCCGCAGTTGCGAGGCGTCCTCGGCGAAGGTGGTGTCGCGGACGTGATGCATGGCCTCGATCTTCCAGTGGTCCCGGATCAGCTTCGCGAGCTGGGCCGGGGTGGCCTGCTCGGCGGTCAGGCTGGTGACCGCATAGACGGTGGCGATGGTGACCTTGCCGGTCTTTCGGTCGGTGCGGCGGCGCTTGATCTGGACCGCCTGGCAGGCGCCGGGGAAGAGCAGGTTACTGACGGTGGCGTCGCCGCACCACCGTGGCGGCGCGGCGGCCGAAACCGTCCCAGGTAGGCCAGCGCGCTGTGGCGCCGTCACTCCGGCCCTGTCCGGTCGGCAGGGCCGGGCGCGGCAGTCGCGGTGCGTGTATGGCCCCTGCGGGTGCTGGCGGGGTCTGCGTGATCGGGTGCTGCATGGCAGCCCTGGTGGCGGCGTGCCCTCTGGTACGTCGTTCTGGGGCTCCCCCTTGCCGCGTGGCTGCTGGTCGAGCCCCGCGTCCTTGGGCTCTGGGCCCGGTTGTTGCTGCCGCTGAGCGTCGCCGCGCTGCGCTTCGAGGTCCTGCTGCATTGTGCATCGCGTAGCCGAGATGGTCAGTGATCTCACGCTCCAGCGCGGACTCCAGCACCCGCTTCGTCAGCTGCTGCAGCACACCCGTCAGATGAATTCCGCACAGCGCTTGCGGTCAGGGACGGGCTTGCGGCCCCGGATACCAGAACGCTGTTCCTTCTTCGGCAGCAGCGGCACGATCCGCCGCCACAACCCATCCGACACAGTCCACGGCGGCGGCCGACGTGGACCGATCTACCTCATTGTGTCAGCCGTTGTAAGGGGGCGACGCCGTCCCCTCGGCCAGCATTCGGAAATCGTTCAAGGCGGCAAGATAATCAAGTCGCACCGCATCCTCCTCGGGAAGCTGAGAAAGATTCGAGACCGCAAGCTTCTGGGCAGATTGGAAGATTGTCTGTGCGAGTTCCCCTCGACTGACTCTGCCCAACATTTCACTCTTCGTGGAGACCGAGATGATTCCCTTGCGATCCCTCCTGAAAATAAGTGCGAAAGATGTGTCGATTCCTACGAATTTAACCACCTTTTCACGATCCCTCAAGAGTGGCCTGAGGCCGTCCAGGAGAAGCGTCACCGATGGATAGATCATCATGCCCTGGTCCGGGGTATGCCCGGTTGATCCCGCCTGTCCAAGGTCACCCTCGCAAAAGATGTCCCCGAGGTCGAACCCGCTGGGTTCACCCTGCCCCGGGCGTACGGAAAACGTCATTCTGATCACGGGGTATAGCTCTTTCCTACCGGGAAGAAGGTAATGACGCGATTGCCGTCCGTGGAGTCGACAACGAGCCGATATCTAGCCCGCATTCCATCTACAGTCATCCGCTTCTCGAATGTCTGGATAGTGCGGTCCGGATCGGAGATGCGCGTACCTCTTTCGACGAGCTTTTCGGCCGCCGCTTCCACCTGCGCCCGTGTTGTTGTGGGTGGCATAAGATCACCATGGCCGCCGGCCGCGGTTCCGCTGATGTGGCGCTCATTAATATGCTGCCACCCTTGTTTGGCGTTCCCGTCCTCCAACCTGGGCTTCACTCGGCACAGCTGCAGGCCGAGGGGATCGATCCAGGTGTGCGGGTTGGGTCCGTACCAATGCGGATTCGGCCCTCCCTCCAGACCGATCGGGTCAGGACTTGAGTACCGGGCTATTTCGGGGTCGTAGTAGCGGAAGTAGTTGTAATGAAGGGCGGTTTCGGGATCACAGTACTGCCCCGGAAATCGTAGTGGCGTGTACGCCGTGCTGGCCACTTCCCAGGTCGTTGTGCCCCACAGTGTGCTGCGCGTGCGCCAGGCCACGTCGCCGGACTCGTCGATGAGTTCGCTCGGGGTGCCAACCAGATCCGTGACGATGGTGAAGAAGCGTTCATCGATGACCTCTTGAGGCGCCCCGGCCGCCAAGATGCGTTCCGATTGGGTGACCGGTCGCAGGCCGTCGTGTTCCCAGGTGAGCGTGACGGGATTAGGCAGTTCTTCGCTGCTCGTTGTCTGCTCGCAGAGGGTGGTGCCGTCCCAGGTGAAGGCGACCTGTTCGAGGACAGTGTTGCCGTCGTCGCCGAGGCGCTGTTTGGCTGTGCGACGGCCAAGTGCGTCGTACTGGTAGCGCCACACACTGCCGTCCGGTGTGATGACACATGCGAGTCGGTCTTCCCCATCCCATTCGTACCGCCAGATGTCCGGCTTACGAGAAAGCCTCGTCTTTTGTCGCAGTACGATCCGGCCCTGCCTGTCGTGTTCATAGCGGACGCTACCGGCGCGAATGATCTGCGTCCCCGTGTACGCGCGCACGCCTGTGGCCTCCTGGCCTGGATGTGCAGCGGGCCATGAGGCCTCGATCTGGTTGCCTGCCGCGTCGTACGCGTATCGCTCGGTCCAGTTCGCGGCGTGTACCGCCGTGACTCGGCCGGCGTCATCCAAGTCGAAGGTCGTGTTGCCGCAGAGTTGGTCGTTGATGTTCATGAGGGCGCCGTCCACGCGATACGTGTACGCGCGCCGCTGAAGGCTACGGCCCCGGCCGGTGACGTGCTGATCAGTGAGGCGGCCCATCGCGTCAAACGCGCTCCTGATCGAAACGGTCGTGCCTATGTGGCGCGCCAGTTCCTGACCTCGGGCGTCGCGTTCAAAGGTCAGCGTGCGGCCACATGTGGTGAGTTCACTGCAACGCCCAGCCGCATCGTACGACCATCTGCTGACCGCACCGCCTGGTGTTTTTCTAGCGACACGGCGCCCGAGGGCGTCGTACTCGAACGAGAGTTTGCGACCGTCCACAGTCTCGGACCTCAGGCGTCCGAACCGGTCCCGGAGCCGGGTGAGTGTCGCATCCGGACCAGAGGCCACGGCCAGCTCGTCGAAGATGTCGTACTCATACTCGGTGACCGCGCCCTCCGCATCCTTGCGGACAACCTGGCCGAGCGTGTTGTGCTCGAGCCGGGTCGTCTGGCCAAGGCTGTTTGTCCGGGAGACGAGGCGGCCCGCCGCGTCACATGTGTACATGAGCTGCCGGTCGTCGAAGTCACTCTCGGAAATGACACGGCCCGCCGGGTCGTACTCGTAGTCCCAGGCGAGCCCCTGCGGATTGGTGACCTGAGTGAGTTGGAGATTAGTGTTGTGGCTGAACTCGTATCGGACACCATCCGGGCCGGTTCGGGTCACGAGCAGGTCAAAATCCGTGTACTCCCAGGTAGAGACGCCACCCATGGTGTCGATGTGGGTGAGGCAGTTGCCTTCCCCGTCGTAAGTCCACAACTGCTCGCTCCCGTCGGGCTCGATGCGGCGTGCGAGGTTGCCCTCAACGGTCCATTCGAAGCGGCTTACCGCTCCGAGCTCATCCGTGATGGACACAGGGCGGCCGAAGGCATCCCGTTCATACCGGGTGGATGCGCCGAGCGGATTGGTGCTCTCAATCATCAGACCCGACTTGTCGCACTCCACGACAGGGGTGTTCCCCAGAGCGTCCGTCACCGATACGAGGTGTCCTGCTTCGTTGTACGAGAACCGCGTCACCGCGCCAGAGGCATCAGTGACCGACGTACGGTTGGCTCGCTCGTCGAAGGTTTGGCGTGTGACCGTCCCGTCCGGGCCAGCAATGCGTACCGGACTCCCTATGGGGTCGTACTCTGCGGCCAACCTCCGTCCATCCGGAAGGACCAGCGTGGTCTGGCGGCCTTGCTCGTCATAGGTCGAGCAGGTCGTGTGCCCGAGTGGGTCCGTGACGGACAACAGTCGGTGGTAGCGGTCGTACTCGAAGCGGGTGACCGCGCCCAGCGCGTCGATCTCGGCGACCACCTGGGTGCGGTCGTTGATCACGAATCGCTTGGTGTGGCCCAGGCCGTCGGTCATGGACGTCATGCGCAGTCCGGTGTCCGGGTCGGTGTCGTCCCACGTGAAGCGGGATTCGACGTGGCCGTTCGTGCCCGACTGGTATACGCAGCGGTCGAGGTCGTCATAGACGTAGTCGTAGTGACTGCCGTTGGTGTCGGTCCAGGACGTGATGCGGCCGTGCTCGTCGTAGCCGAAGCGCACGGGTCGGCCGCAGGAGTTGGTGACCTCTGTGAGGTGGCCGTTGGTGTAGCCGTAGCGGAGGATTTCCTGGTCGGTGCCGTCCGCCGCTGCTCCCGCAAGGTGCAGGGCGGTGACCCTTCCTTCGCTTGTGGTGAGCTTCAGGTGGTAGCCGCCGTGGTGGACGATCGACGTCGGGGCCGCTGCCTCGTCGTACTCGAAGCTGATCCAACGGCCGTTGCGGTCGTGGATCTGAGCGAGCAGTGCCAACTCCGCACTGTGGTCGATGAAGTGCCAGACGCGTCCGGTCTCCGGGTCGGAGATCGTGTAGCCGTCGTCCACCCGGTCCAGGGGCCAGCGCCGGCCGTGAGTGGGCATGACAGGAACCCCGGGTGCGGGGTGGGGATACGCCAGCAGGCTGCCCTCGTCGCAGCTGAAGACCACACCTTCGGAGTCGATCTCCAGGTGCTGGTCGACGGTGCTCGACCAGGTCGGGCCGAACCAGCCACCCGCACGGTAGGAGGAGTCGAAGGTGCGCTGGAACACCAGCGGCAGTGAGCCCGGTAGTGCGATGTCGGTCTGCGGCAGGAGCATCCGCCCGGACGCGACGTCGACGGGGTCTCCGTCGCACTTGGTCTCACTGCATTTCTTGCCCTTGCCATCAGGGTCCTGATGGTGTCCATCCCGCCCCTTGCCCTTCGGGTTGTCGGCAAGGTCCTTGGCCAGGCGTGGGAGGGACTTGGCAATGCCCGCGCCCTTGGTGCCCAGGAGTTCGGGCAGGAGGCAGCCCCCGAATTCGCCGGGGTCCGACTTGAAGGCTTCCCACGCGCCCTTGAGGGCCCGGTCCGGGTTGGCCGCTGTGGACGCCAGGCCGGCGAGCGTCGTATTCACGCCCTTCCAGTACTCGGCCGGGTGGGTCAGGTTGTACGGGTCGATCGGGTTGACCGAGCGGACGAAGTTGACCAGGCCAGCGGTGCCTTTGACGACGCCGCCGCCGACGTGCGCCAGCTCGATGGACTGGCCCAGGCCATAATCCATGAGCTCCAGCTTGGCCCGCTCCCGGCCCGTCGGCTCCTTCGGGGCGTGGGCCAGGGCCGCTCTGACCGCCGCCTTCGCCGTCTCGGCCGCCTCATTACGGGCGCGCCGGGCGTCCTTGAGGATCTCCTGCGCCCGCGCCCGCTGAGCCTTGCCCGGGTCAGTAAAGGGGCCGGGCCTGGGCGGCGGACTGTCGCTGTTGCGGGCGGCGTTGTAGGCGTCGACGTCCTTGTTGTACTCCTCTGCGGCCGTCTTGGAGGACTGGTTGCCCGCCTTGTACAGGGCGATGGCCTCCTTGGCCCTGCCCTGCGCGCTCACGACCGTCTCGCAGTACGTCTCCAGCGCCTTTGCCGCGTCCTCGAACGCATCAGCCGCGCGCAGCCAGTCCGTGGGCAGCGTCTGGAACTTCTCCCGGAACGCGTCGGCCGCCGCACCCTTCCAGTGACCGGAGTCGAGCTTCTTCATCCCGCCGCCGACCAGATCGAACGCCTTCTGGAAGTCCCGCAGGTTCTTCACCGTCGCAGCGATCTTCCCGGGGTTGCCGTGGATCAGCTCATTGACTTCCTCGCTCTGGCCGAGCTGCTGCTCGCCCACCTCCGCACCCAGCGAGGAAGCGGTCTCATCGCCCCAGTCCTCAACAGCATCCGCCCAGTCGTGCGCGCCGACCTTCTCCAGGCCCTCGCCGACCTTGTCCGTCGCCCAGTCGACACCCTCGCCGACCTTCTCCTTGCCCGCATCGACAAGATCGATGCCCTTGTCGATCGCCCCGTCGACCAGCCCTCCCCAGTCCGGCATCAGCGCTCCCCCCACCGCGGCTGCTCAGCCTGCGTGATCGTTTCCTGAGAGGGATCGAGCGTCTCCTTGAGCTGCTCATCCATCGCCTCACGCAGCTCCGGATCCAGCGCACCCGAGCGTTCCATCGAGTCCAGCAGCGAATCCTCCACGTCGTACGCGGTGTTCTTCCAGGTCTGGTTGACCTCCTGCTGCGCCTGCGAGAACGACTCGGCGCTGTAGTCCGGGTTGTCGAAAGCGCTCTGGGTACTGATCTTGTCCCAGCTCAGCGCCTTGACCTCGTCCTCGCTCAGATGCGGATTCCCGTTGACCGAGTTCACACCGATCTTGAACGAGTCCTTCAGGTACCGCTCCTGCTCGGCGAACGAACCCGCCGACAACCCCACCCCCTGCGCGAAACCATTCCCCCGCAGCGTCAGCGCCCGCACCCCCCACTCCCACCGGTCGCAGAACGTCCCGAACTCCGACGACAGCCCCCATGCCCCAGCTCAAGACCCGACAGCGCCAGATCCGACACTCCCCGTCCCGTCGACGCCTCACCGATCATCCCGAGCTCCTTCAACTCGGCATGCGCCAAATTGATGCCTTTCGCGATCTCCGCCAACGCCGACTCCGGCGCAGCCAGATCAGGATCGTTCCCACTCACTGCATCCCCCCGAGATCAACCGCCACCGCATCGGGCACGACGCCCGCAACCGGCGGAAACAACATCCCCTCATCACTGCCCGCGTCCAGCGCCACCCCAGCCGGGACCTTCAGCAGCGGCACCATCACATCCAGCAGCCGCGCACCCAGCACCGTCCGGTACGTCCACTCACGCCCGGCGTCCCCCTGCCCCCGCGCGAACCGGGCCAACGCCGCCTCATCGGAGAACGCGCAGATCCACCGCACACCATTCTGATCCGCCGACCACAAACTGCCGCGCCCATCCAGCGGAACCAGCACCGCCGTACGCCGGAACTCCCCCAGCAACACCGCAAACCCGCGCCTGGCAAGAGCCAGTTCATCCGCCTCGGCAACTGGCGTCGACACGGACGTCGGCGGGCCTGACGGCTCCTCCGGCGCAGGCCAGTCGGCCAACTCGGCAAGTCTCGAAGGGAAGTCACGCCCCGCTGTGTCATCCCCGTCGTCATCCACAACCCAGATGCTGTCACGCCAAACTTCCCAGCAGCAATGAGGAAACAGGGCACCATGCATGCGGAACGTGCCCCCTCGCGGAGGCCAGAAACCCACCACGTACCCACCATCCAGGTAAGCCAATCAGCGGTCGCCACCAATGACCTGGACCGTCCCGCCGTCAGATACAGCTTCTGGGCGCGAGTCCTCACGGGGCAGCCAGATCCACCCCGTGCGAGCCACGCCAGCATGCACAGTAACTCTGCATCCATCGGCGCGGTGGCGATCGCTGACTCATCCGAGCTACCTGATGAGCCCATCAGGACAAGCTGTCACGTGAGTGTCAGAGTGCTGCCACCGCACGAACACGTTTTGAGTATCGCTCGTCACGCCATTCGGTAAACGGCAGCTCAGCAAGCCCTGTTGCGCGAGAGGCAACCTGACCGACGCGCGTGCTCCACCTGCTGGAACACTGGATACCGTCGAGGTCCCTGCCGTGCCCAAGAAACCGCAGGTTGAGGCCTTTACCATGGGCTCGAGGATCGCGACGCACCGCACGTGATGCGTCATCGGAAAGGCATGAAGCTTGTCGCCGCTTCTGCCAGCGATCTCGCCAGCCCACACACGCTCTCCGGATTCATCGCGGGAGCTACGTAGGCTCGTGGGATTCGACGATGCGGCTCCGTACCGGGAACGGGGAGCGTCCCGCCGAGGCAGGCAAGGGCGTGTACTGCCGGGACTCTGATTGCTTCCCGGCCCGAGGAGGACCGTCGACGGCGCGCAACACTGCTTCTCTCTCCGTCGCCGACATGACAGCCAGGACCTGCGCCACCCGCATCCGACTGCTGTCCTCTTCGCTCTGCGGCGTCATCAGTCGGCCGCAAGATCCAGCTCAGCCGATTCGGCGAACGGCGCAGCCGATTCCACCGGCGGCCATACCGGCCAGCCACCCGCCACAGGCTCGGCCACCGACCGCCACCACGGAACCACCGCCGACCTGTCAGCCGGCTCGAACGGCTCACCCGGCCGAGGCCCGGCACTGGCTATACCAGCCGCGTGCGCGGCCAGCATGGTCTGCTCAGCAGGCTCCGCCCACGAGTGGAAAGCCAGATTGAACGTCCCCCAGTGGATCGGCAGCATCGGGCCTGACTGCGCCACGCCGCCCTGGAGGTCGAGGTGGGCCTGTATCCCCTCTTCGGGTGTCATATGGATGTCGGGCCAGTACTCGCTGTACGCGCCGATCTGGATCATGGTCGCGTCGAAGGGTCCGTGCTCCGCGCCGATGTCCTTGAAGCCGGGGAAGTACCCCGTGTCACCGCTGTGATAGATCCGGTGCTCGGGGCCCGCGACGACCCAGGACGCCCAGAGCGTGTGCTGCTGATTGCGCAGACCGCGCCCGCAGAAGTGGCGCGCGGGGGTGGCGGTCAGACGCAGGCCCGCCACCTCCGCCGACTCGTTCCAGTCCAGCTCGCGCAGCCGGTCGGCGGGCACGCCCCAGCGCTCCAGGTGCGCGCCGACTCCGAGCGGCACCGCGAAGAGCGTGTCCGTGGACGCCAGGGCGCGGATGCTGGGCAGATCGAGGTGGTCGTAGTGATCGTGCGAGATGACCACGACGTCGACCGGCCCGAGGTCGGCGAGCGGTACGGGCACGGGGTGCAGCCGCTTGGGGCCCGCGAAGGGGACCGGCGAGCAGCGCTTGCCCCAGACGGGGTCGAAGAGCACGCGCCGGCCGTCGATCTCGGCGAGGACGCTGGAGTGCCCCATCCAGGTGAGCCGGAGCCCGGAGGCGGGCGGTTCGGCGAGGTCGGCCAGGGTGGTGGCGTGGACCGGCACGACGCCTGCCGGGGACCGAAGAGCCCGCTCCTCCTTCCGGAAGTAGATCTTGGCGAATTCGAGCATGGAGCCGCCGGACGGGCGGGTCTTGGCCCCCACGGGGTTCTGGAAGACGCCGTCGGCGAAGTTCGGTGAGCGTCGGATCCGCTCCATCCGCTCTCCGGTCGGATCCGCGCCGAACGCGACGGGTCTCAGCGAACGCAGCCGGGAGCTCAGCGAGTGGGAAGAACCAGCGCCGGTCACGGCACCTCCTGATGTCGGTGTCTCTGATCTCATTATGTGCGGGGGGTATGACAGCGCGGGATCGGTGCGGTATCAGCGGCAGCTCAGCGGCGCGGCTGCCCATAGGCCCGCTCGACGCGCAGCCGCAGCACCACGCGCCTGTCGCGGACCATCGCGCGCCGGTAGTCGTCCCAGTCCGGGTGCTCACCCTGGACATCGCGGTAGAGGGTGATCAGTTCCTCGACGGTGGCGTCGTACGGGTCGGCGGCGACCGGGGAGAGCTCGGCGGTGCCCTCGACGGCGGTCCAGGCCCAGCGGTCCTCGCTGGTGACGTGGTACGCGGCACGGGGGTCGCGCCGCAGGTTCTTCGTCTTGGCCCGGTCCTCGGTGATGGACACGCGGATGGTCGCCTCGTCCGGGTAGTACGCGTGGTTCACATTGGACAGCTGGGGCCGGCCGTCGCGCTTGAGGGTGACCAGTACGCCACCGTCGTACTCGCCGACGAGCTTCAGCAGCGCCTGTTGCTGTGCGTCCGATTCGGTCATGCCCGAGCAACGCCCGCTCGCGCGCGAGTGTTCCTGAGAAGATCCTTCCTCTTGGATGTCACATCCTGCGCCACCTCATCCGTCGTACCGGTGCCCCGCGCCGAGCCCCCGCACGCGCACTCACCGCGCTAGACCCTGGTCCAGGCCGCCACCAGCCGGTGGCCGCCCAGTACCGCGGAGAGCTCGTCGAGGAAGGCGGCCGAGAGCATCGGCCAGTTCCAGAAGGTCAGTCCCAGCTGCGCGACGGCGATGGGCGGCGAGAAGTTCCAGTCGAGGAAGGCGGCCTGCTCTCCGCACCGTACGCATGCCGCGTGGTCAGGTCCGCCGCCGCCGAACCACGCGTAGACCGCGTCGAGCAGCGGCAGCCACTCGTCGGTCCACCGCCCGTGGCCGTCCGTGGCCGACTCCTCGGTGCGGGCGCCGCAGTGCGGGCAGCGGGCCGTCCAGATGTCCGCGCAGACGTAGACGCGGCGCTCGACGTCCACGCCTGTGCCGTTCGCCCCGCTGCCGGCGAGGGAGCCGTCGTCCTCGATGAGGGCGCGCGCGTACCGCGGTCCCGGCGCCCGCCCCAGCTCGTCGCCGAGCAGGCAGTGCGTCAGTTCGCCGACGATGACGCCCTGCTCCTCGAGCCAGTGCACGACCCGGCCCGCGAGCGCCTCCGCGTCCTGTGGCCCGGCGTCCGTGTCGGCCACCCATACGTACCCATCACCCATGCATGGACGGTATCCAAGATCCCCAGTGTGGGATGACCCGGTGTCGGGTGACGCGGTGTCGGGGGCCCGGACCGCAGCCCCCATACTGTCGACTGTGGAGCAGCAACCGGATCAACTCGCCCAGGAAGTACGGGATGTACGGCACGTACGAGATGTACTGGTCGTCGGGGGCAGCGGTGTGGACACGGTTGTCCGCGTCGACTCGCTCCCCGTCCCCCTCGCCGATTCCGTCGCGGTCGGCCCCATCCTCGAATGGCCCGGCCACACCGGCGGCAATGTGGCCCTGGGCTGCCGGGCCCTCGGGCTGGACGTCACGTTCCTCGACTACATCGGGGACGACTATCAGGGCGGCCGGCTCCGGGAGCGGCTCGCCATGGGCGGGGTGGACTTCCAGCCGCTGATCTCGCCCGCCGGGACGCGGCGCGCGGTCAACCTCGTGGACCCCTCGGGCCGCCGGATGTCCTTCTACGACGCCCGCGAGCCGGAGGAGTCGGTGATGCCGCGCGACTTCTACCTTCCCCATCTGCGGCACGCCCGTCATGTCCATCTCTCGATCGTGAACTTCGCGCGGCACCTCTACGACGACATCGAGAAGCTCGGCGTCCCGGTCTCCACCGATCTGCACGACTGGGACGGACTGGCCGACCACCACCGCGAGTTCGCGCTCCGCTCGGACCTGGTCTTCCTCAGCGCGGCGGGCGCGGGCGAG
Organism: Streptomyces sp. NPDC052236; assembly: GCF_044548015.1. Classification (NCBI taxonomy): domain Bacteria; kingdom Bacillati; phylum Actinomycetota; class Actinomycetes; order Kitasatosporales; family Streptomycetaceae; genus Streptomyces; species Streptomyces sp. NPDC052236. Next base: position 33,645 of record NZ_JBIUBL010000046.1, read on the forward strand.
CGCATCGCGTCCGTGATGCGGGAGATCCTGCGCGACGGGCGGGCCGAGGCGGTGATCGCCACGGCGGGCGCGGGCGGCTCGTACCTCATGACCCGCGACGGCGGATCCACGCCGCGCCCGATCCCGGCGACCGCGCCACCTGGGCCGGTGGTGGACTCCAACGGCGCGGGTGACGCGTACGTCTGCGGGTTTCTGTACGGGCGGCTGGCGGGCCGGGACCTGGAGGAGAGCGCACGGATGGGCGCGATGGCGGGCGCCCATGCCTGCACGGGCTCGGGCGCTACGGCGCTGATCGGCCCCGAGGGGCTCCGGCCCCCTCAGGCCTGACGCGCTGACGGCGCTGACGGCACTGACGCGCCCACTACAGCCAGGCCACCGCTGTCACAGCGGCAGCAGATCCGGGCGCTTGGCCGCGACATGGTCCCCGGAGCTCTCGCCCCGCAGCCTCCGCCCGATCCACGGCACCAGGTGCTCACGCGCCCACTGGATGTCGTCGCGCCGCACCTCCAGCGGGCCGCGCGGCGGCGGGGGCGGCCAGGGCTGGTCGGGGTCGGCAGGCACCTCCAGACCGAGGACCTGGGCGGCGCGCAGCGCGACGCGGGTGTGGCCCTCGGGTGACAGATGCAGCCGGTCGGGGCCCCAGGCCCGCCTGTCCTGGACGGACTTGAGCGACCAGAGGTCGAGTACGGGGCAGTTGTACCGGTGGGCGATGGCCCATACATGCGCGTTGTACGTGGCGATCTTGCCGCGCAGCCTGCGCAGGACCGGCAGCTCGCGCGTATCGATGCCGGTGGTCACCATGACGGTGCCGACCGCGCCCGTGAGGTCGGCGACGGCCCGCTCGAACCGCTCGGCCACATCGTCGGGGTCGGAGCCGGGCCGGATGATGTCGTTGCCGCCGGCGCAGAACGTCACCAGATCGGCGGCGAGTTCCTTCGCGCGCGGGACCTGCTCCGCGACGATCTGGTCGAGGAGGCGGCCGCGTATCGCGAGATTGGCATACCTGAAACTGTGCTCCGGCATACGGTCGTCGAGCAGGACCGCGAACCTGTCCGCCCAGCCGACATAGGTCCCGTCGGGGCCGAGGTCTCCGACGCCCTCGGTGAAGCTGTCACCGATTGCCGCGTACGACCTGTACGACCCGAACACACCACTGCTGTCTTCTGTTCTCGAATCGTCTGCCACGAGAACTCATCATTCCCCTGCGGATGTGACCTACGCGACCGTACGGAGGGATTGACGAAGCGTGATATTTACCACCGCCCCTCGCACCGCGGAAAGCGGCGCGAGGGGAATAAAAACGTGTCGGCGCGTCAGATCGAGACGCCGTGCTGGCGCAGGTAGGCCAGCGGGTCCACGTCCGAGCCGTAGGACGGTCCGGTCCGGATCTCGAAGTGCAGGTGCGGGCCCGAGGAGTTGCCGGTGGAACCGGAGAGCCCTATCTGCTGACCGACCCGCACGCTCTCGCCCGAGGAGACGGAGAGGGAGGAGAGGTGGGCGTACTGCGAGTAGTTGCCGTCGCTGTGCTTGATGACGACCTCGTTGCCGTACGAGCCGCTCCAGCCCGCGGAGACGACGGTGCCCGGGCCGACGGCCTTGACGCTGGTGCCGGAGGAGGCGGAGAAGTCGACGCCGGTGTGGTAGCCGCTGGACCACATGGCGCCGGAGGCGCGGTAGGGCGTGGTGACGCCGGCGGACACGGGGGCGGTGAAGCCGGAGCCGCTGGACTGCGCGGCGGTGTCCGCGGAGTCACCGGACTCGTTGGACGCCGTGGACGCCCGCGGCGCAGGCTCGGGCGAGGCGGGCGATGCCTTCGCCGAGGACTGCGTCGCGGGAGCCTTCGCGGGTGCCGGAGCCTTCGCCGGTGCGGGGGCCGCCGCCTTCGACTTCGCGCCGAGGGTGAGCTTGAGGCCGGGGTGGATCAGCGCGGGGTCGTCGCCGACGACCTGGCGGTTGTCGGCGTACAGCTTCTGCCAGCCGCCCTGGACGCGGTGGTCTGCGGCGATCTTGGACAGATAGTCGCCGCCGACCACGGTGTACATGGCGGGGGCGGCCTTCTTCGCCGTCACCGGGGCCGCGGTGGCGGACCCTGCGGCTGAGGACACCGCGGTCGGGGCGGTGGAGGCAGCGGCGGGCGCGGTGTTTCCTGCCGCGTGCGCGCCGGTGGCGCCCAGCAGCGGCAGCGCGATGGCGGCGCCGCCCGTACCGGCGACGACGAATCCGCGCGTGATCGGGTTGGCCTTGGGACGGCGGTGCTTACCCTTCGCGGGCATGACAAAGTCCTCTCCGGCGCCTACGAGGTGAGCTGTCGGGTTCGGGCTGGAGCTGCCCGGCCGCGCGAATGCGCGACTTCACCCCTAGCCGGTCCGGAAATCCGGGACGGCGTTCTACCTGGGTCCCCCGCTCCTGCCACACGTCTGGTGGGTGGAATTCCGGGCGGTGGCAGGATTAGGCGGTCCGTCCGGATTGGTCGTGACCGTAAGCGAGCCGCCCGGATCGGAACAAGCCGTTCCGTTTGGCGATCAACCATTTCTGTGAATTCGCCCAGGAATTCCAGTCACCCTCCGTGGAGCAACGCTTTCCGCTTTCCGGGCGCACAAAGGAAGTTGACTCCGCCTCGCGGCCACACACCGTCACGAATGAGACGCTGCTCACGGGCCGTGCCCCATCTCCCGTGCAGATGGGGCACGTTATGCCGAAGCGGCTAATTCGGACAGCACATTCCTTATCCGGTCGAGTCGTCGGGCGAGACCCATCGGTTCAGAGTCGTCGCAGGCGGATCACGGCAGCGTCCAGATCCCCCTTGAGCCCGGTGTGCAGACCGTGGTGCATCAGCACGGACCCGCGGTGTACGGCGCCGGTGTCCAGGCACTCGTACGCCGCCGCCGGGTCGATCCCGCGCAGCCGCAGCCTGGGCGGCAGCTCGCCATAGTGCTGCGCCTGGAGCCAGGCGAGGACGACGGTCTCCGCCCCACGTACGTACTGCACGGCGCTCAGCCCGCCCTCGGGCGCCCGCAGCCGGTACAGCTCACCGCCCTGCACCACCGGCCTGATCGTCTTGTACAGCTCGACCCAGCCCCGCGCCTCGGCGAGCTCGTCCTCGCTCCACTCCGTCAGGTCGCCGCCGACCCCGAGCACTCCCGCCATCGCGCTCACAAAACGGAAACGCAGGGAGGTCGACCGGCCGTTGAGCTGGACATTGGGGCTGTCGGTCACCCAGGCGGCCATCACCCGCGCCGGGTGCAGCTGGGTGAAGCCGTGCTGGATGGCGAGCCGGTCCAGCGGATCGGTGTTGTCGGAGGTCCACACCTGGTCGGTACGGGAGAGGATGCCGAGGTCGATCCGGCCGCCGCCGCCCGAGCAGGACTCGAAGGCCACGGACGGATGCGCGGCCCGCAACCGGTCGAGCAGCGCGTACAGCGCGCGCACATGCTCGACCCACAGCTTCTGCGGGTACTCCTCGCCGGGCCAGCCCGCGTCCGTGAAGCAGCGGTTGAAGTCCCATTTGACGTAGTCGATGGGCGCACTGGAGAGCAGTTCGTCCAACTGGGTCCACAAATAGTCCTGTACATCCTCGCGCGCCAGGTTCAGTACGAGCTGATTGCGCAGCTCCGTACGCGTCCGGCCCGGGTGGTGCTGCACCCAGTCGGGATGCGCCCGGTAGAGGTCGCTGTCGGCGTTGACCATCTCCGGCTCGACCCAGATCCCGAACCGCATGCCCATCCCGTGCACGTCGTCGGCGAGCGGCTTGAGGCCGTGCGGGAAACGCTCGGGGTTGGGGGTCCAGTCGCCGAGCCCGGCGCGGTCGCTGGTGCGCTGCCCGAACCACGCGTCGTCCACCACGAACAGCTCGACGCCCATGTCCCCGGCCCGCCGGGCGAGCGCCCGCTGCTGATCCTCGGAGATGTCGAAGCCGGTGGCCTCCCAGGAGTTGTAGAGGACGGGCCGCTCGGTCGTCGCCCCGTCCGGGACGACATGGGCCAGCTGCCAGGCGTGCCACGCCCGGCTGGCCCCGCCGAACCCTCCCTCGCTCCACAGCCCGGCGAAGACCGGTGAGGTGTACGACTCGCCGGGCGCGAGCCGCAGCAGCCCGGAGTCGTCGTAGCCCGCGCCGCCGGTGATCTGCACCAGGCCGTCGGGGAGCTGCTGTACGCAGATCCGCCAGGACCCGGACCAGGCCAGGGCGCAGCCGTACACCTCGCCCCGCTCCTCGGTGGCCCCGTCCGCGTCCAGCGCGACCCAGGGCAGGTGCTGGTGCCCGGTGTGGCCGCGGCGGCTGCCGATCACCTTCTCGCCGTACGTCAGCTCCGACCGTACGAGCAGCGACTCGGCGGCCCACCGGCCGTGCAGCTGACTGAGGCGCCAGCTGTCGCGCTGCGGCAGCGTCCAGGCGGCGGCGTCGGCGCGCAGCAGTTCCAGGGCGGGGCCCTCGCCTTCGTGGGCGACGGTGATCCAGCGCTCGATGACGTCGGCGTCGTCGCGCATCCGGTGGTGCAGGGTGAGCCCGAGGCCGTGTACGGGGTCGGTGAAGCGGAGGCGCAGCTCGTCGCCGTCCGTCTCGTCGCCGTCGAAGGCCCACTCCGTGCCGCGAACGGCGTCACTACGAACAGACAGCGCGGGGCGTGCGAAGCGCGGCCCGCCCTCGACCGGATACTCCTCATGCCCGTCGAGCTGCGACTCGAAGGGCCAGTAGGGCGGCAGGCCTTGCGCCGCGAGCGCCTCGGCGTCCGCGCCCGAGATCCGCGGCCCCCAGTGGAGATGCAGCAGCTCGTCTCCCTGGGTGAGGTGCAGCGCATAGCTGCTCGCCACCCCGGAGAGCACCCACGTACGCCCGTCGCCAACGCGCTCAATCATGCAGACCCCTCAGATGTTCACAAGTAGCCACAGGTTCGCACATGCTCCGATGAGGAGCCCTGCCGGGCAATGACCTCGTGACCGACGGCCAAGATGATTGCCCAATGAAGCCATGTCGTATCGTCAAAGGCGCGCCATCGTCGGCGAGAGCGCCGACGGCAGTCACTCAGGAGACACCGTGACGCAGCAGCTGCCGCAGGTCCCGTCGCCGTCGACAGAGCCCGAGCTGTCGGGAGTACGCAACTTCCGGGACGTGGGCGGGCTGCCGACCGTGGACGGCAGGCGCGTGCGGTACGGGCGGCTGTTCCGCAGCGGTCATCTCGCTGACGCCACGGCGAGCGACGCCGCGTTCCTCTCCGAGCTGGGCCTGCACACGATCTTCGACTTCCGCAACGCCGCCGACCAGAGGCTGGAAGGCCCGGACATCGAGCTGCCCGGCGTACGCAATGTGAATCTGCCGCTCACCGATCCGGCCGACGGCGCGGAGTTCTGGAAGATGGTCCGGGAGGGTGACCTCGACCTGCTGAAGTCGATACTCGCTGACGGCAAGGGCGCTGAGCGGATGTCGGCCTCGTACCGGATGATCGTCAAGGAGCGCACCGCCGAGCACAGCCGCGTCCTGCACGCGCTCGCGGACGACAGCGTCCCGGCGCTGATGCACTGCGCGGCGGGCAAGGACCGGGCGGGTATCTCGATCGCGGTGTCCCTGCTGGCCGTCGGCGTGGAGCGCGACGCGATCGAGGCGGACTATCTCAAGTCCAACGACCCGCACCGCCGTTACCGGGTCCGCCGCAGTGACAATGCCCCGGCCGGGATGTCCCCGGAGGTGATGGAGCTGCTGAACCCGCTCTTCGACGCGCGCGCCGAGTACCTCAGGACGGCCTTCGAGACGATCGAGCAGACCTGGGGGACGACGGAGCGCTACCTCACCGAGGGGCTGAAGATCGGCCCCGAGACGCGCGAGCGGCTGCGGGAGCGGCTTCTCGACGAGGCGTGACCCGGCGCGTGGCGGCTTCGCCCTACTGGTTCTGGCCGCCCAGCGTGAACAGCAGGTAGAGGAACCCGGCGAACAGATGGCCCGCCACGAGATAGGCGAAGAGCCGGATGACGAGCCCTCGGGGGAAGGTCCGCTCCTCGTTCATTTCGGACATGACGGCCTTTCTGGTGGTTGAGGGGGTCATGCGTGGGGGTGAAGGTCCGGGCTCCGCAGCAGCGTGTGGACGAACAGCAGCTCGGTCCCCTCGCGCGTGGCCGCCGCGATGCGGTGCGGGGTACGAGTCGAAGTGCGCGCTGTCGCCGGGGGCCAGGTCATGCACCGTCTCCCCCAGGGTCAGGCGCAGCGGCCCGGTCAGGACGTACAGCCACTCCTCGCCGGGGTGCACGCGGACGAGATCGCCCTGCGTGCCGTACGGAACCACCAGCCGCAGAGCCTGCATGGCGCGGCCGGGGCCGCCGGCCCGGTGGTAGGTCCAGCCGTCGGCCGCGGCGGGCTCCCGGCCGCCGCCGCGGATGATCGGGTCGCGCTCCGGCGCGAGCTCGCCGAGCAGCTCGCCGACCGTCGTACCGTAAATCCTGGCGAGCGCGAGCAGCATCGGCAGCGAGGGCTGGCGGCGGCCCGTCTCCAGCCGGGACAGATGGGCGGGCGACAGCCCCGCCCGCGGGGCCGCGGCTTCCAGGGTGAGTCCGCGGCGGCGGCGCAGCTCCCGTAGCCGTGGCGCGACGTCGGGGAGCGCGGCGCCGACCGCCGCTCCGGGTGGAGTGCTCATGACTCCATTGGGCCAGGAGGTTTCCTCCAGGGCAAATTTCTTACCTCAGAGGCAATAATCAGCGGCAATAATCAGCGGTTGGCGACCGCCTGCTTGACCAGGGTCTTGCCGAAGTCCCACATCAGCCCGCCACCGCCGTGGGCGTCGTCCATCACGGCCGTGAAGGCCTCCACGAACCGCTCGACCTCCCGCTCGCCGATGGTCAGCGGCGGAATCAGCTTGATCACTTCCAGGTGGTCCCCGGAGACCTGGGTGAGGATCCGGTGTTTGTGCAGCAGCGGCACCACCACCAGCTGCGCGAACAGGCCCTTGCGGGCCGCCTGCAACATGGTCCAGCGGCTGCGCAGTCTGAGCGAGTCCGGGCGGCCGAACTCGATGCCGATCATCAGCCCGCGCCCGCGCACCTCGTGCAGCAGTTCATAGCGGCCGACCAGCGCGGCCAACCGGACGCGCAGCAGCTCGCCGGTCGCCCGGGCGTTGGCGACGACCTGCTCGTCCTCGATGACCGAGAGCACCGCGAGCCCGGCGGCCATGGCCTGGGCGTTGGAGCCGAAGCTCGCGGAGTGGACCAGCACCCGGTCCATCGAGGAGTAGACCTTCTTGAAGATCCAGTCCTTGCCGAGGGTCGCCCCGACCGGCACATACCCGCCCGAAAGCGCCTTCGCCACACAGACCAGGTCCGGCTCGACCCCCGCCTCGTGCTGATACGCGTAGAAGTCGCCGGTTCTGCCGAGGCCGGTCTGCACCTCGTCGGCGATCAGCAGCGCCTTGTGCCGGCGCAGCAGCTCCTGCGCGGCGAGCAGGAAGCCGGGCGGCGTCGCGTGCACTCCCTTGCCCTGGATGGGCTCCACGACGAAGCCCGCCACATCGCCGCGGGCCAGCTCCCGCTCCAGCGCGGCCAGATCGCCGAGCTCGATCGCGGTGTCGGGCAGCAGGGGCGCGAAGCCGTCCCGGAAGCCCGCCTCTCCGTTGACCGAGAGGGAGCCGGTGGTCAGCCCGTGGAAGGCGTGCGCGCAGTACACGATCCTCGGCTTCCCGGTCGCGTACCGGGCGAACTTCAGCGCGGTCTCCACCGCCTCCGTACCGCTGTTGCCGAAGAACACCCGGTCCAGGTGCGGGCTGTGCGCGAGCAGTTTCTCCGCCAGCAGTCCGGGCAGCGGCTGGCAGTCGAAGCGGGTGAGGTCGGCGAGCGAGGCGTCGAGGACGTCGTGCAGCGCCTTGCGTACGACGGGATGGTGCCGGCCGAGGCCCATCACCCCGAAGCCCGCGAGCATGTCGAGGTAGTCGTTGCCGTCGGCGTCCCAGAAGTAGGCGCCCTCGGCCCGCTCGTAGACCTGGTCGAAGCCGATGGTGTGCAGCATGCGCGGCAGCTGGTGGTTGAGATGTCGCGCATGCAGCTCATAGCGCTCGGCCCCGCGCTCCGCGAGAAGCCTGGCCAGGTCGAAAGGCTCGGGTTGCTCGGGTTGCTTGGATTGCTTGGGCGGCTCGGTCATTCGTCAGTTCTCCTTGGCTGCCAGGGCGGCACTGATCCGTCCCGCGATCTCGACCGGAGTGAGCCCGATGTCGGCCAGCACCTCCCCGCGTTTGGCGTGCGCGAGGAACTGCTCGGGGATGCCGAACGTACGCAGCGGCACATCCACACCGGCGTCCCGCAGCGCCTGCCCCACAGCCGAACCGACGCCGCCGCTGCGGCTGTTGTCCTCCACCACCGCCACCAGCCGGTGGCGCTCGGCGAGCGGCACGAGCTCCTCGTCGACGGGCTTGACCCAGCGCGGGTCCACAACGGTGCAGCGGATGCCCCGGCCCTGGAGCAGCACCGCGGTCTGGAGGCAGACAGCGGCCAGCGCGCCCACCGACACCAGCAGCACCTCGGGGTCCTCGGCCCGGTGCAGTACGTCCATGCCGCCGATCCGGTCGATCGCCTCGACCGGAGCGCCCACCGACTCCTTGGGGAAGCGCACCACGGTCGGCGCGTCGTCCACCGATACGGCCTCGCGCAACTCCTGGCGCAGCCGGTCGGCGTCGCGCGGGGCGGCGATCCGCAGTCCCGGGACGACCTGCAGGATCGACATGTCCCACATGCCGTTGTGCGAGGGTCCGTCGGCGCCGGTGACCCCTGCCCGGTCGAGTACGAAGGTCACGCCGCATTTGTGCAGGGCGACGTCCATCAGCAGTTGGTCGAAGGCGCGGTTGAGGAAGGTGGCGTACACGGCGACGACGGGGTGCAGCCCGCCGGTGGCGAGCCCGGCGGCGGAGACCACCGCGTGCTGCTCGGCGATGCCGACGTCCCACACCCGGTCGGGGAACCGCTCGGCGAACTCGGTGAGACCGACGGGGTGCAGCATCGCCGCGGTGATCGCCACGACATCCGGCCGCTCCGCGCCGATCGCGGCGATCTCCTCGCCGAACACCGAGGTCCAGGAGGCTCCGTTGGAGGGCGCGAGGGGCTCGCAGGTGAGCGGGTCCATCACCCCGACGGTGTGGAAACGGTCGGCATCGTCCTCCAGCGCCGGCTGGTAGCCGCGCCCCTTCTCCGTCAGGCAGTGCACCAGTACGGGGCCGTGGAAGCGTTTCGCGCGGCGCAGCGCCGACTCGACGGCCCCGATGTCGTGGCCGTCGATCGGACCGACGTACTTCAGGCCCAGGTCCTCGAACATGCCCTGGGGCGCGAAGGCGTCCTTGAACCCCTTCTTCGCGCCGTGCAGCGATTCGTACAGCGGGCGGCCGAGGACGGGGGTGTGCTGGAGGACCTCCTTGCCCCAGGCCAGCGCCCGCTCGTAGCCGTCGGTCGTACGGAGGGTGGCGAGGTGGTTGGCGAGCCCCCCTATGGTGGGCGCGTAGGACCGCTCGTTGTCGTTGACCACGATGATCAGTGGCCGGTCCTTCGCCGCGGCGATGTTGTTGAGCGCCTCCCAGGCCATACCGCCGGTGAGCGCGCCGTCTCCGATGACCGCGACGACATGGTCACGGCCGCCCAGCACCTGCTGTGCCTTGGCCAGCCCGTCCGCCCAGCCGAGCACGGTGGAGGCGTGGGAGTTCTCGATGATGTCGTGCTCGGACTCCTCGCGGGACGGATAGCCGGAGAGCCCTCCCTTGCTTCGCAGCTTGGAGAAGTCCTGCCTGCCGGTGAGCAGTTTGTGTACGTAGCTCTGGTGGCCGGTGTCCCAGAGGATGCGGTCCACGGGCGAGTCGAAGACCCGGTGCAGGGCGACGGTCAGCTCCACCACCCCGAGGTTCGGCCCGAGGTGGCCCCCTGTCCTGGCCACGGCCTGGATCAGGAACTCTCTGATGTCCTCGGCCAGTTCTTCCAGTTCCGCGGCGGTCAGCGCCCTGAGATCGCGCGGCCCCCGGATGCTCTCCAGTATTGTCACGGTCGGACCCCCTTCACATGCTGTCAGCTCACAGTGACGGCGGGCTGCCCGGAGGCCACCCCCGCGTCCCCCATCTGTTCGGCGATCTTCAGTGCCTCTTCGATGAGGGTCTCCACGATCTTCGACTCGGGCACGGTCTTGATGATCTCGCCCTTGACGAAGATC
>NZ_JBIUBL010000047.1:0-42237 GCF_044548015.1 Streptomyces sp. NPDC052236
ACCCGCCGCGCTCCCTAGCTCCCCCCCCCCCAGCCCCTCCTGCCTCCCTTAGCGCCGGGGGCCCCACTTTATACCCCCCCCCCCCCCGGGGGGGGCCCCCCCCCCCGGGGGGGGGCCCCCCCCCCGCGGCTCAGATCTTGCTAAGCGGTCAGGCCGACTTCCGGCTGTCCCGCGGATGCACAGCGATGTTCATGGCGCCGGAACGAAGGACCGCCAGCCTCTCGGCCAGCACTTCCTCCAGTTCCTCGCGGGTGCGCCGCTCCATGAGCATGTCCCAGTGCGTTCGCGCCGGCTTGCCCTTCTTCTCTTCGGGGCCATCCCCGTCGACCAGGAGTGCCGTGGCGCCGCACGCCTTGCACTCCCACTCAGCCGGAATCTCCGCCTCTACCGAGAACGGCATCTCAAATCGATGCCCGTTCGGGCATCCGTACTCCACCGCCTGGCGCGGGGCCAAGTCGATGCCGCGGTCCGTCTCGTAGCTGGTAACCACAAGTCGCGTGCCGCGGAGAGCTCGCTCACTCATGAATCGTGCCTCCCGGGCTTGTCGCCCACAGGACAGGTGTCGCTGTCGTCGTCATCCGGTCAACGTCCGGTCGGCGGTAAAGATTCCCGTTCCGGATGGTGCGTCGCCCGTCGTGTAGCTGCTTCCCAAGGTTGGGAGTACCCACCAGCGTCCGTTTTTTCACAATCTGCTAGAAGTGTCACCCAGCGTTTAGGCTTCTTCAGTACGCAGTAACGGTCCGCCTGGCAGGCCAAAGGCGTACACTACCGGCCTTTCACTTCCACGTCTAAATACGCTCAGGTACCGGGTTCCCCGCCGCGGCCACGGCACGCCTCACCGGCACCCGTGCCAGCAGTACGAAACCCAGCGCGAAGAAGATCACCAGAGAGATGATCGCGTCCCGGTAACTGCCGGTCAGCTGGTACGCGAGACCGAACACCAGCGGACCCAGCCAGCTCAGTCCGCGGTCGCTCATCTCATAGGCCGAGAAATACTCGGCCTCCTTGCCGCGTGGAACCAAATGTGAGAACAGCGACCGCGACAGCGCCTGACTGCCGCCGAGCACCAGCCCGATCGCCGCCGCCAGGGCGAAGAACCACAGCGGCGCCCCGGCCGGCAGGAAGTATGCGGCGGTGAGGATCGCCGTCCATACGGCGAGCGAGGCGAGGATCGTGCGCTTGGCCCCGTACGTCCTGGCCAGCCGTCCCATCCCCAGAGCGCCCGCCACCGCGAGCACCTGCACCAGCAGAATCGCCGTGATCAACGTCGTCTGGTCGAGGCCCAGCTCCTCCGAGCCGTAGATGGAAGCCTGCGAGATCACCGTCTGGACGCCGTCGTTGTAGAGCAGATACGCCAGCAGGAACGCCAGTGTCAGCGGATAGCGGCGCATGTCCCGCAATGTCGCCATCAACTGCCGCCATCCCGAACCGACCGTGCCCGGTCCGTTCGGCGCCACCCGGCGGTCCCGCAGGCGCCGCAGCGGCACCAGCGTGAAGGCGCCCCACCACAGCCCCGCCGACGCCAGACAGATCCGTACCGCCGCCGACTCCGACAGGCCGAACGCATCGTGCCCCGAATACACCACCAGGTTCAGGACCAGCACCAGCGCGCCCGAGGTGTAGCCGAAGGCCCAGCCGCGCGAGGACACCGCGTCACGCTCGTCCGGCTCCGCGATCTGCGGCAGATAGGCGTTGTACAGCACCATCGACACCGACAGCGAGGCGTTCGCGACGATCAGCAGGAACGCGCCGAGCAGATACCGGTCACCGTCCAGGAAGAACATCGCCGTCGTCGCCGTCGCGCCGACATACGCCGCGACCGCGAGCAGCGGCTTCTTCCGGCCCGTACGGTCCGCCGCCGCGCCCGCCAGCGGCATCAGCACCACCGCGACCACCATCGACAGGGACACCGAGTACGCGAAGACGGAGCCCGCCCGCACCGGCACGCCCAGCGGATGCACAAAACCGTCCGCGTCGGCAGCGGCCTTGGCCACCGACGTCAGATACGGGCCGAGGAACACCGCCAGCACGCTCGTCGAATAGACCGAGCACGCGAAGTCGTAGAAATACCAGCCGTGTTGCTCGCGCCGACGCTCACTCGCCCCGGTTGCCGTCCGTTCCGCGGTGTCGGCCGTCACCCCCATGCCACCATGCCCCCACGCCCCCCTCGCTCGGTCCGGACACGCGAGGTCAGACCCAGACTCCCCGGTCGGTCAACACCGTGCGCAACGTCTCCAGATGATCGGTCATGATGCCATCCACCCCGAGGTCCAGGAGTGCCGCCATCCGATCCGCCTCGTTCACCGTCCAGACGTGGACCTGCAGGCCACGGGCGTGCGCCTCCCGTACGAAGCGGCGGTCCACCACCCTGATGCCGCCCTGCGTCTCCGGCACCTGAGCGCACACCGCGCCCGCCCGCAGCGCCGCCGGTATCCCGTACGAGCGCAGCCGCAGCCCCACCACCCCACGCACCCCGTACGAACTGGCCAGCCGCGAACCCCCAAGACGCATCGCCCGCGCCACCCGGCCCTCGGAGAACGAACCGACGCACACCCGGTCCCAGGCGCCCGCCTTCCGGATCAGCGCGATCAGCGGAGCCAGCGCGCCTTCCGCCTTGATGTCCACATTCCACCGCGCCTCGGGGAACTCCTCCAGCAGCTCCTCGAACAGCGCCAGCGGCTCCCTGCCGCCCGCCCGCGCCTGCCGCACCACACTCCACGGCAGCGCCGCGATCCGGCCGCGCGCATCGGTGACCCGGTCGAGCGTCGCGTCATGGAAGGCGACCAGCTTCCCGTCCGCGGTGGTGTGCACATCCGTCTCGAAGTAGCGGTAGCCGCTGTCGGCGGCCCGCCGGAAAGCGGCCGCGGTGTTCTCGATCCCGTCCGCCGCGCCGCCACGGTGGGCGAAGGCGAGCGTGGCGGGATGGTCCAGATAGGAGTGGGGTAGGCGAGTCACTCGCGAAGTATCACGGGCTCCGGTGTCGCGCCGGCGACCACAGAGCTGCCGCCACCCCCCTCAGGGATGGCGAAGACGCGCAGGAACAACTGCGCCAGCGGACCGATCGCCAGGGCGTACGCGACCGTCCCCACCCCGACCGAGCCGCCGAGCGCGAATCCGGTCGCCACCACGGCCACCTCGATCCCCGTCCGGACCAGCCGGACCGACCGGCCCGTCAGCCGGTGCAGCCCTGTCATCAGACCGTCCCGCGGACCCGGGCCGAACCGCGCCGAGATATACAGACCTGTCGCCATGCCATTGAGCACAATGCCCCCGACGAGCACCGGAATCTGAGCGCCCAGCCCCTGCGCGGCAGGCACCACGGCGAGAGTCCCGTCCATCGCGATACCGACCACGAACACATTCGACACCGTGCCCAGACCCGGCCGCTGCCTCATCGGTATCCACAGCAGCAGCACCACCGCGCCGATGATGATCGACACGACGCCCATCGTCAGCCCGGTGCGCTCCGCGAGACCCTGATGCAGCACACCCCACGGCTCAAGACCGAGCCCGCCGCGCACCAGGAGCGCCGCACTCACTCCGAACAGCGCAAGACCGACGTACAACCACAGCAATCTACGGGTGAGCCGCGCGGGCAGTACCGACACGATGGATCCCCTCTGGCATTAGTGGACTGGCGCGTGACACTCTGTGGCCATGGAACAGGTGCCAACCATGGCCAATTCGAGGAAGGTGGACTGACTTCCATGACCCAGTGGACTTCTGCGGTGGGCGCGGCTCAGCTGGCCAGACAGCTCACCGCCCAGCATCCCCGGCCCGGCGGGCCGTCCGCCCGTAAGCCCCCCGCCTACCGCGCCCTCGCCGACGGTATCCGGATGCTCGTCCTCGAAGGCCGTGTTCCCGTCGCCGCCCGCCTGCCCGCCGAACGGGAACTCGCGCTCTCCCTCTCCGTCAGCCGCACCACCGTCGCCGCCGCCTACGAAACGCTGCGCGGCGAAGGCTTCCTGGAGTCCCGCAGGGGAGCGGGCAGCTGGACCGCCGTGCCCGCGGGCAACCCGCTGCCCGCCCGCGGCCTGGAACCGCTGCCTCCGGAGTCGCTCGGCTCGGTGATAGATCTCGGCTGCGCCTCGCTGCCCGCGCCCGAGCCGTGGCTCACCCGAAGTGTCCAGGGAGCGCTGGAGGCGCTGCCCCCGTACGCCCACACCCACGGCGACTACCCGGCCGGGCTGCCCGTCCTGCGCCAGACGCTCGCCGACCGCTATACCGCGCTCGGCATCCCGACCATGCCCGAGCAGATCATGGTCACCACCGGCGCGATGGGCGCCATCGACGCCATCTGCCATCTCTTCGCCGGGCGCGGCGAGCGGATCGCCGTCGAATCGCCCTCCTACGCCAACATCCTTCAGCTGATGCGCGAGGCCGGAGCCCGGCTTGTACCGGTCGCCATGGCCGAAGGGCTGACAGGCTGGGACCTGCCCCGCTGGCGGCAGGCACTCCGCGACGCCGCGCCCCGGCTCGCCTATGTGGTGGCCGACTTCCACAACCCCACCGGCGCGCTCGCCGACGAGGACCAGCGCCGCCGCCTGGTCGACGCGGCACGCTCGGCGGGCACGGTCCTCGTCGTCGACGAGACCATGTCCGAACTGCACCTGGACGACGGCATCGACATGCCGCGGCGCGTCTGCGCCTTCGACCCGGCGGGCTCCACCGTTCTTACTGTCGGCTCGGCGAGCAAGGCATTCTGGGCGGGCATGCGCATCGGCTGGGTACGCGCGGCGCCCGACGTGATCCGCTCACTGGTCGCGGCACGCGCGTACGCCGACATGGGCACCCCCGTGCTGGAGCAGCTCGCCGTCAACTGGCTGATGCAGAGCGGGGGCTGGGAGGAGGCCGTCGCCATCCGGCGCGTCCAGGCGCGCGAGAACCGCGACGCGCTGGTCGCGGCGGTGCGCCGGGAGCTGCCGGACTGGGAGTTCGACGTGCCGAACGGCGGGCTGACGCTGTGGGTGCGTACGGGAGGGCTGTCCGGCTCCCGGATCGCCGAGGCCGGCGAACGGGTGGGGGTGCGGGTGCCCTCGGGGCCGCGCTTCGGAGTCGACGGGGCCTTCGAGGGGTATGTGCGGCTGCCCTTCACGGTGGGCGGGCCGGTCGCGGAGGAGGCGGCGACGCGGCTCGCGGCGGCCGCACAGCTGGTGGAGACGGGCGTGAGTACGGGGACGGAGATGCCCCGGACATTCGTGGCCTGACGCAGTCGTAGCCCTGAGGGTCCTGACGGTCCCTGACGCGACACCGTCCGAAGCGCGTCAGCCCTCGGCCGTAGCAGCAGCCGGGGCGGCGGCCGGAGCAGGAGCAGCGGCAGCCGGAGCGGTAGCCGGAGCGAACGCCTCGTCCCGCTCCTGCCGCTCCGGCAGCAGATCCAGCACCGCCCGCCGGTGCGCCTCGCTCGTCGCGTCGTCGTACGGGTCGGGCGTCGCGGGCACCTGCAGCCTGAGGACCGGCCCCGTACCCAGCCGCGCGTATCCCCGGCCGGGCGGTACGTCGAGGGTCGGCGTGGTGTGCGGCTGGGTCCCCAGTACGGACGTGACCTGCTCCAACGTGGTCGGACCCAGCACCACGCGGGCGCGCGTGTGCGTCCGTACGGCCTCGGTGAGCGTGTCCAGGCTGTCGAACTGCTCGGCCACGACCACCGTCACCTGGGCCGCGCGCCCGTGGCGCAGCGGCACCTGGAGCAGCTGCTGCGGATCGGCGTGCCCGTCCGCCGCCGCCAGGTGCCCGAAGATGCTCGGCCGGTCCAGCAGGATCCACAGCGGCCGCTTGGTGTCCTCGGGCGCGGGGTGCCCGGCCTGGCGGGCGCGGTTCGCGGCGATCAGCCGCCGCTCGGTCTCATGCGCCGCCCACTCCAGCGTCGCGTGCGCCCCGGCCAGCCCGCATTCGATGGCCAGGACGCCGGTGCGCCCGCTCAGGCAGGCGTACTCCCCGGTGGAGCTGCCCTCGATGATCAGCACGTCTCCGTGGAACAGTGCCTGGAGGGCGATCGAACGCAGCAGGGTCGTGGTCCCGCTGCCGGGCTCGCCGGCCACCAGCAGATGGGGTTCCGTCGACCGCGGACCCGTACGCCAGACGACCGGGTGCGCGTCCCTGGTCTCCTCGCCCTCCAGTACGGGCACGGTGCGCCGCACCGCCCCGGCGTCGGTGAAGCCCAGCACGGTCTCGCCGGGGACGGTGACGAAACGCTGGGCGGCGATGGAGGTGGGCAGGGCAGGGAGCACGCTCAGCACGAGCTGATTGCCCTCCTCGTCCCAGCTGAAGTGGTACTCCCGCCCGCGCCCGGACTTGGCGTGCAGAAGCTGCTCGATCCGGGCCCGGGACTCGGCCTCGCCGTCGGTGAAGTACGCGGGGTACTTCACACGCAGCCGGGTCAGCCGCCCGTCGCCGTCGAATTCGTACGCGCTGAAGGCCCTGCTCCACTCCCCGCCGTGGGCGAACAGCGGATCCGGGTCCTCGGGGACCGAGAAGTACGGCACGAGGGCCTCGTACAGCGCCTGGAGCCGCCCGGTCTCCCTGCGGTCCGGACCGGTCTTCGCCGGGGTGCGCACCCGCCCCTTCCAGGCGGCCGCGGCCATCACCGAGATCAGGGCGATCAGCGGCCCGTACGGGATGAGCGCGACCACCAGCACGCAGCCCGCGGCCAGGAACAGCGTGGAGCCGCGCCGCTCCCTGGGGGTGTCGGCCCAGGCGCGCCCGGCCGTCGCGGCCAGCCGCCGCAGACCACGGGTGATCGTGATCAGCGGATGGAGGACGTCGGTGGCGCTGTCGGCGGCCGTGCGCGCGAGCTCGCGGCTCCGGGCGAGCTGCGAGGAGCTGCCGCTCAGAATGCGGGGGAGTGGTCGCCGGGCCACATCGGTCTCCTGAAGTCGCTGATGGGGCTGATGGGGCTGATGGGGGAGACGGGTCAGAATTTGATCCCGCCGAGGAGGCTGGCGAGGCTGGCACTGCCCGCCTTGATGCTCGGCGCGACCGCTGTGCCCGCGACGAAGAAGCCGAAGAGCGAGGTGACAAGCGCGTGGGACGCCTTGAGCCCGTCCTTCTTGCAGAAGAGGAAGACGACGATCCCGAGGAGCACGACGCCGGAGACAGACAGAATCATGAGGGTTCTCCTGGTTGAGGGGGCAGTCACCATGAGTTCTTCCAGGCTCACAGAAAGTATCTATGCGATAAAAGGCCTAAATGGGTGAAATTCTGCCAATTTCACCCCACTGGCGGACGGTCGGTCACTCTTCGGCGGGCACACTTCGCGTTCGCACGGCACAGTGCCTCCCGTACGAGACTTTTCGCCGCCGCCTCCCGGCCTCCCGGCCAGTACCCTGTCGATTCACTCGTACGGCTGCTTCTGCCGTGCGTACCAGGTCAACGCAGTGAAAGGCGGTCCGTCCGATGAGCGAAGCCCCTGATCCCGAGGTGATCGAGCTCGCGACCAAGGTCTTCGATCTCGCGCGCCAGGGAGAGGCCGAGGCCCTCGCCGCCTACATCGACGCAGGTGTCCCCGCCAACCTCACCAATGACCGCGGCGACACGCTCGTGATGCTCGCCGCCTACCACGGGCACGCGCAGGCCGTCGAGGCGCTCATCGCCCGCGGCGCGGAGCCCGACCGCGCCAACGACCGCGGCCAGACGCCGCTCGCCGGAGCCGTTTTCAAGGGCGAGGACGCGGTCATCCGCGTACTGCTGGCCGGCGGCGCCGACCCGGAGGCAGGCACGCCGTCCGCGGTGGATACCGCACGGATGTTCGGGAAGAAGGAGCTCCTGGAATTGTTCGGAAGTCGTTGAGCCGTCGTTCAGCCGCCGGTCGGCCGCAGTTGAGAGGCCGTTGACGAACCACGGGGTCAGACGCCGTAAATGTGGTCGCGGTGGCGAAATGCGTGGGTCATCATGACGGCGGGCCCTGTCCCGGACTTCACCGGGAATCCCCTGGGGCCACAGACGAGAGGCAGAGGAACATGGTCTACACCAAGCCGATGACGACGGACGCTCCTTCATGTTGCTGCGCGGGCTAGGCACACCCACTCCCCGGTCGCGTCGACAGCTTGATGTGAGGCTTTCCCCATGTTCGATCCAGTCATAGCGCCGAGCGGCACGCTGCTCGGCCTGCTTCAGAGGGGCCGCGGTGACGGCACGCTGCACGCACTCGCCGCGCCGCGCGCGGAAGCGCTTGCCGCCCTCAACCACTGCGTACTGAATGACCCCCGCCACGACTGGCAGGCCGAGAACCGCTCCCTGTACTACGCGCGCCTCTACCTGGACCTGCACGGCAGTCTCGAGGAGCTCGAACGGCACCTCTTCGACGCCGACGACCACCTCGACACCGACGAGGCCAGGACCGGCCTCACGCTCGCGGTGCTCGGCCACCTCGCCTCCTACGGCAGGGGTGACGCCCTCGCCCTGCTGCGCCGGTACGCCGAGCGCGGAGCCAACTGGGCGTGGGCCCTGGACGAGCTCGCCCTGCGCGACAACGACAGGGGCCTGCGCGCGCTGGCCACCTCGGTCCTCGCCCGTTTTCCGGCCACCCCGGAGGGCGACGCCGAACTGGCCGCCACCGTGCGGGACGCCTTCGAACCGCGGCCCTGGCGCCTGTGGGCCGAGGACGACCGCCCCGCCGTCGGCGCCCGGGTGCGGGCAGCGCGGGAAGCGGGTTCCTTCGACCGGTGGCAGCGGCAAATGCGACCCACCGGGCCCCGGCCCGGGTGGAGCGTCCAGGCCGTGTTCGACTGGGCCGAGCAGGGACTGGAGCGCGGCAGCGACCTTCATGTGCCCGCCGCCCGCTGTCTGTCCGCGGTGGCAGGCCCCGACGACCGGCCCGCCATCATCCACACCGCGCAGCACGGTCCTGACGGCGCCCGCAGCGCGGCCCTGCACTACCTCGCCGAGTCACGCGACCCCGTTGTCCTCGACCTGATCGAGACCGCGACGCTCAGCGGCTCCGTCACCGTCGCCGAAGCCGCCGTCTCCGCCTTCGAGCGGATGTGCGGCGACGAGGCCGTCGACCGGGCGCGCCGCTGGGTGCACAGGCCCGACGCGCTCGGGGCGTCCGCAGCGGGCGTGCTCGCCTGCCGGGGCGGCACCAAGGACGCCCAGCTGGTGCTGGGCGCACTGCGCCGGACCGTACGGGCGGACGGGCCCGACGCGCCGCCACTGTGGACGCTTGTCGACGGGGCGGGACGGCTCGGCATCGGCTGCGCCGCGCCCGTACTGCGCCATGTGTACCGGGAGACCGCGTCCTCGCAGCTGCGTGGGCGCGCCGCCCGCGCGCTGGCCGCCACGGACTCGTCCTTCGCCACCGGACTCGCCGTCGAATGTCTGTGGGACTGCGAGGAGACCACGCGAGAGGTCGCCGCGCTGCACGCCGAGACCGGTGATGTACGGGTCGCGGACCGGTTGCGCAGGCTGGCCGCGGACCCGGCCGAGGAGGCCGAGGTGCAGACCGCCGTACGCAGCAGAATCGGCCCCGACATACCAGCCGTATGACTACTCGTATGCCTGCCGGACGCGGCAGCCGTGTGACCGCCACCGTGTCAGCGGACGCTCCGCTTGCCAGAATGGGGGAATGAGCGGGCGCTGGGAGTTCTGGATCGACCGTGGCGGCACCTTCACCGACATCGTCGGCAAACGCCCCGACGGGCGGCTCGTCACCCGCAAGCTCCTCTCCCACAACCCGGAGCGCTACCGGGACGCGGCCGTGGCCGGGATCCGGCTGCTCCTGGCCATCGGCCCCGACGAGCCCGTCCCGCCCGACCGGATCGCCTGCGTGAAGATGGGCACGACCGTCGCCACCAACGCGCTGCTGGAGCGGCGCGGCGAGCCGACCGTACTCGTCATCACCGAGGGCTTCCGGGACGCCCTGCGCATCGCCTACCAGAACCGGCCCCGGCTCTTCGACCGCCGGATCGTCCTCCCGGAGGCGGTGTACGGGCACGTCATCGAGGTCCCCGAGCGTGTCGACGCGCACGGCGAGATCGTCCGCGCGCTCGACCTGGCGGACGTCACCGAGCAGCTGAAGGCCGCCCGGAGCGAGGGATTCCAGAGCGCGGCGGTCGTGCTGATGCACGGCTACCGCCACCCCGACCACGAGAAGCGGATCGCCGAACTGGCCCGTACGCTCGGCTTCACCCAGGTCAGCTGCTCGCACGAGGTCAGTCCGCTGATCAAGCTGGTGCCGCGCGGCGACACGACCGTCGTGGACGCCTACCTCTCGCCGATCCTGCGGCGGTACGTCGACGAGATCGCGGGTGAGCTGGGCGGCGTCCGCCTGATGTTCATGCAGTCCAACGGCGGCCTGCGGGAGGCCACGCACTTCCGTGGCAAGGACGCCGTGCTCTCCGGCCCGGCGGGCGGTGTCGTCGGCATGGCCCGCACCTCCGAACAGGCCGGATTCGGGCGCGTCATCGGCTTCGACATGGGCGGCACGTCCACCGATGTGTCGCACTACGCGGGCGAGTTCGAGCGCGAGCTGTCCACCCAGGTCGCGGGCGTACGGATGCGCGCGCCCATGATGAACATCCACACCGTCGCCGCGGGCGGCGGCTCCATCCTGCACTTCGACGGCCGGCGCTACCGCGTCGGACCCGACTCCGCGGGCGCCGTGCCCGGCCCGGCCTGCTACCGCCGCGGCGGCCCGCTGACCGTCACCGACGCCAATGTGATGCTCGGCCGCATCCAGCCCGACCACTTCCCCGCGGTCTTCGGACCGGACGGCGACCAGCCGCTGGACGCCGGCGTGGTGCGCGAGCGGTTCGCCGAACTGGCCGGGCGCGTCCGCGCGGAGACCGGCACAAAAACCGGCACGAAAACCGGCCCCATCGGCCCCATCGGCCCCGAACAGGTCGCGGCCGGTTTCCTGGAGATCGCCGTCCTCAATATGGCGAACGCCGTCAAGAAGATCTCCGTGCAGCGCGGACACGACGTCACCCGCTACGCCCTCACCTCCTTCGGAGGAGCGGGCGGCCAGCACGCCTGCGCGGTCGCCGACGCGCTGGGCGTCAACACCGTGCTCGTGCCGCCGCTGGCCGGGGTCCTCTCCGCGTACGGCATCGGGCTCGCCGACGCGACCGCCATGCGCGAACAGTCCGTGGAGGCGGAGCTCGACGAGGACGCCCTCACACGCGTACGCACCCTCTGCGACGAACTCGCCGCACGCACCCGCGCCGAGCTGCGCGCCGACGACATCCCGGACGAGGCGATCAGCACGCACGCGCGCGTGCTGCTCCGTTACGCGGGAACGGACGCGAGCCTGCCGGTGGCCCTGGACACCGTCCCCGCCATGAAGGAGGCGTTCGAGAGGGTCCACCGCGCCCGGTACGCGTTCACCATGGACAAGCCGCTCGTCGCGGAGGCGGTGTCCGTCGAGGCGGTGGGGACGGCCTCGGAGCCCGGCGAGCATGTCGTCGAAGACACGGCGGGTTTCCCGGGCGAGAGGGACTTCGCGCCGCGTGCCACGGTGCGCATGTTCGTGGCGGGCGAGAGGCGGAAGACCCCGCTGTACTACCGCGGTGACCTGCGGTCCGGCGACACCGTGGCAGGGCCCGCGATCATCGCCGAGGCCGACGCCACCACCGTCGTGGACCCCGGCTGGCAGGCCGCCGCGGGCGACGGCGGGCAGCTGCTGCTGACGCGGGTACGGCCCCGCCCCGGCCGGGTCGCCGTCGGCACGGATGTCGACCCGGTGCTCCTGGAGGTCTTCAACAACCTCTTCATGGCCATCGCCGAGCAGATGGGCGTACGCCTGGAGAACACCGCGCACTCCGTCAACATCAAGGAGCGGCTCGACTTCTCCTGCGCGCTCTTCGACGCGGACGGCAATCTGATCGCGAACGCGCCCCATATCCCCGTACATCTCGGTTCGATGGGCGAGTCGATCAAGGAGGTGCTCCGCCGCAACGAGGGCACGCTGCGGCCGGGTGATGTGTACGCGATCAACGACCCGTACCACGGCGGCACCCACCTGCCCGATGTGACGGTCGTGACGCCCGTGTTCGACAGCAGCCCCGAAGGGGATGCGCTGCGGTTCCTGGTCGCCTCGCGCGGCCACCACGCCGAGATCGGCGGCATCACCCCCGGCTCCATGCCCGCCTTCAGCCGCACCGTGGACGAGGAGGGCGTGCTCTTCGACAACTGGCTCCTCGTACGCGACGGGCGGCTGCGCGAGGCCGAGACGCGGGAGCTGCTCACCACCGCCCGCCATCCCTCCCGCGCGCCCGACGTCAACCTCGCCGACCTGCGCGCCCAGATCGCCGCCAACGAGAAGGGCATCGCGGAACTGCGCCGCATGGTCGATCAGTTCGGGCTCGACGTCGTCCAGGCCTATATGCGGCACGTACGGGACAACGCCGAGGAGTCCGTACGCCGAATCCTCGCCACCCTGTGCGACGGCGCGTACCGGTACGAGACCGACGGCGGCGCGATCATCCAGGTGGCCCTGCGGGTGGACCGAGAACGGCGCGAAGCGGTCCTCGACTTCACCGGCACCTCACCCCAGCAGCCGGGGAACTTCAACGCCCCCACATCGGTGGTGATGGCGGCGGTGCTGTACGTCTTCCGGACGCTGGTCACCGAGGACATCCCGCTCAACAGCGGCTGCCTGGAGCCGCTGGACGTGCGGGTGCCGGAGGGGTCGATGCTCGCGCCCACCTACCCCGCGGCGACCGTGGCGGGCAATGTGGAGACCTCGCAGGCGGTCACGGGCGCGCTGTACGCCGCGCTCGGCGTCCAGGCGGAGGGGTCGGGCACGATGAACAACGTCACCTTCGGCAATGACCGCGTGCAGTACTACGAGACGGTCGCGAGCGGCTCCGGCGCGGGGGACGGCTTCGACGGAGCCGATGCCGTACAGACCCATATGACCAACTCCCGCCTCACCGATCCCGAAGTCCTGGAGTGGCGCTGTCCGGTGCGCTTGGACGCCTTCGCCGTACGGGAGCACAGCGGCGGCCGGGGCCGCTGGCGGGGCGGCCACGGGGCCGTCCGCAGAATCCGCTTTCTGGAACCGATGACGGTGGCGCTGCTCACCGGGCACCGGCGCGTGGCTCCGTACGGCATGGCGGGCGGCGAGGCGGGCGCGCTCGGCGAGAACCTGGTGGAGCGGGCGGACGGCAGCGTGACGCGACTGAGCGGCGTCGACGCGGCGGAGGTGGGCCCCGGGGACGTACTGGTCATCCGGACGCCCGGGGGTGGGGGCTACGGCACCCCGCCGCTGTGAGCCCCTGTGATCCGCATCGCCGACCGAGCCGACCGAACCGACCGAACCGGGACGAACCGCACGGGCGTGCCCGGGACCGCCTGTGCCGCCGCCGCGAGATCCCGCTCGTCGGCGACCGCCACCACCGGATAGCCGCCGGTGGTGGGGTGGTCGGCGAGGAAGACCACCGGGCGCCCGTCCGGCGGCACCTGCACCGCGCCCAGCACCAAGCCCTCGCTGGGCAGCTCACCGCTCACCGCGCGCTCCAGGGACGGCCCTTCGGTACGCAGCCCGATGCGGTTGCTCGCGGAGGCGACGCGGTACGCGCCGGAGGCGAGCGTGGCGAGCGCCGCACCGGTGAACCAGTCGTCGCGCGGCCCGAGCCGCACCCGCAGCACCAGATCCGTCGGGGGCGCGGGCCAGGGCACGCCGCCGTCGACCCGCGCGGGCGGCCCGGCAGGTCTGCCCAGCGGCAGCACAGCGCCGTCCGTGAGCGGGGCGGGGCCGAGCCCGGAGAGCAGATCGGTGGAGCGGCTGCCCAGCACCGGCTCCACCGCGATCCCGCCGGCGAACCCCACGTAGGCGCGGACCCCGCGCACCGCGGGCCCCACCTCCAGGAGCGACCCCGCACCGATCCGTACGGGCGAGCCCCACGGCGCGGGCCGCCCGTCGACCGTGACCCGGCACGGAGCGCCGCCCACCGCCACGGTCACCGCGCAACGGGGCCGTACCGCACAGCCGTTGAGCGTGGTCTCCAGGACGGCCGCGCTGTCGCGGTTGCCGACGAGCTGGTTGACGAGGCGTCCGGCGTACGCGTCGAGCGCGCCGGACCGCCCCACCCCGAGATGGGCGTACCCGGACCGCCCGAGGTCCTGCACGGTGGTCAGCGCCCCGGCCCGTACGACCGCGAACGCCCGGTCGGTCATCCGCGGCCCTCGACGCGCTGCGGCAGGAACCGCACCCGCGTCCCCGGCGAGAGCAGCGCGGCGGGCTCCTGCGCCGGGTCCCACAGCACGGTGTCCGTCGTCCCGATCAGCTGCCAGCCGCCGGGGGAGGACCGCGGATATACCCCCGTGTACGGGCCGGCCAGGGCGAGCGAACCGGCCGGTACGGCGGTGCGCGGCGTCGCCCTGCGCTCCACCGCGTACCGCTGCGGGAGGCCGGTCAGATAGCCGAAGCCGGGCGCGAAACCGCAGAAGGCGACCCGGAACTCGGCCGCCGAGTGGATCCGTGCGACCTCGTCCTCCGTCACCCGCCACAGCGTGGCGACGGCCGCCAGATCGGGCCCGTCGTAGCGAACCGGTATCTCGATCGCGTCCCGCACGCGCGCGTGGAGGGGCGGAATCTCCCAGCCGGCCAGCTCCCGCGCGAAGCGGGCGGGCTCGTCCAGGCCGTCCAGGAGCACCGTACGGGCGGCGGGCACGATCTCCCGGACGGCGGGGAGGGTGCCGGCTCCGCGGCGGCGCAGCAGTTCGGCATGGAGCGCCCCGGCCTCCTCCTCGCCGGACAATTCGACCAGGAGGGCCCGGTCGCCGACCGGAAGCATTCTCATACGAAGGCCTCCACGCGGACGCCCACGCTCTCCAGCCGCCGCCGCACCCGGCGGGCGAGCGACACGGCCCCTGGGGTGTCGCCGTGCAGACAGAGCGAGCGGGCGCGCACTCCGACCGACTGTCCGCACTGCGAGGTGATCACCCCGAAGCGGGCCACGCCGACGGACCGTTCGACCACCACGGCCGGATCGCTGAGCACCGCGCCGTCCTCGCCGCGCGGCACGAGCGTTCCCTTCGCGGTGTACGCACGGTCCGCGAACGCCTCGGTGACGGCGGGGAGCCCCGCCTTCTCCGCCATGGTGTGCAGCATCGAGCCGGGCAGCCCCAGCAGCGGCAGCCGCTCGCCCGAGAGCAGGACGCCCTCCACGACGGCAGCCGCCTGCTCCTCGTCGTACACCACGCGGTTGTAGAGAGCGCCGTGCGGTTTGACGTACGAGACACGGGACCCGGCAGCCCGGGCGAAGATCTCCAGCGCGCCGATCTGGTAGGCGATCTCGGCGGCCAGTTCGTCCGGCGGCACATCCATGGAGCGCCGTCCGAAGCCGGCCAGATCGCGGTACGAGACCTGGGCGCCGATCCGCACCGAGCGCTCGGCGGCGAGTTGGCAGACCCGGCGCATGGTGGGCGCGTCGCCGGCGTGGAAGCCGCAGGCGACATTGGCGCTGGTGACGACGGAGAGCAGCTGTTCGTCGTCGGTCAGCCGCCAGCGGCCGAAGCCTTCGCCGAGGTCGGCGTTGAGATCGATGGACGCCATGGTCATGGTGTTTTCTCCGCCTCCGTCGTCATGCGCGGTCTCGGATCGTTTCACGGGCCGACGCTGTTTCGGCCGTTGTCAGTGCGAGGACCTAATCTGTGCAGCGTGACTTCGCCAGCCCCGACCACTTCGAGGGACTCTGTTCCGCCCCAGCTCAGCGCGGGGCCGCGGCCCGCACAGGGCCCGGCCGCCGACGAAGGGCTCGCGCGGCGGCTGCGCGCGCTCGCATGCACCGCGCCGCTGCACGACCTCGACGTGCGCAAGGCGAACCTCGCGGGTGAGTACTCGGTGTACGCGATGGCGGAGGTCGCCCTCGCGGCCATCGACCTGGTCACCCTGAACATGGACTTCGACACCGGCGCCGACCACGACCAGATAGTGGCCAGACTCCTGCCGCGCGTAGCGGCCCAGGCCCCGCGCCGACCGGCCTCCGAGCACGAGCGGGTCGCCCGCTGGGTGCTGGAGAACCTGATCAACGTGGGCAGCGTGGACCGCGGATTCCGCGCCGTGTACGGCACCTTCGGTGCCGACGGCGTCTACACCCGCCGTGACTACGACTTCAAGCTCATCGAGGAAGTCCCGGGCTACGGCGGGACTGTCTATCTCCGTACGACCGACGAAGCGGTCAACGTCCTGGTCGGCGCGCTCGACACGGACGTCACCAGCGCGCAGATCGCGGCCGAGGTGAAGCTGGAGGTCCTGATCAACCGGGGCCGCCTCGCCGACGCCCAGCTCGCCGCGGAGCAGGCCAGATACCGCACCGTGCAGTACGCCGAGACGCTGCGCAGAACCCTGGAGGCGACCCGGCGCGATGTGCGGGCCGTCGACTGGCTCCATGCCGTCCCCGACCTGATCGCCGAGGCACTCGACCATGTCGCCGATCGCTACCGCCATGAGAACGCCATCCTCACCAACATCCGCAAGGCACGCGACGAGGCGGAAACCGGCCTCGACCCGAAGACGAGCGAACACAAGCGGCGCGCCGCCGAACTGGTCGACATCGTCAAGGACTGCATCCGCCGCCACACCCAGCTCCAGTCCCGCCTCCTTGAGGCGGGCCCGCTGTTCCGCGCCGAACAGGACCGGCAGGCCTTCGCCCGCCCCAGCGCCCGGGCCGGACTCGACCTGTACGGACAACTGGTCGCGCCACTGCTGCCGCTGCCCCTGGCGTCGGCGATCCGTGTCACGGACGCGTTCTTCGCCCGGGGCACAGGGTTGCGGACCCCCTCGTCCGTACGGCTCGGGGACCTGGTCGACATGCTGCTCACCCCACCGGTGGAGCGGGACCACCTGGGCGCGGAAATGCCCGAACCCGATCTGATCGCGACCCCTGACGACAGCCGGTTCAGCGAGGAGCAGCTGGCGAACGCGATGACCCTGCTCGACCTGGAACCCGATGCGCCACGCCGCCTCTCGGGCCTCCTCGCCGAGGCCCGCCGCCACGATCCCGAACTGCCGTACCTGGTGGCCCTCCTGGCCATCCACGCGGCGAGCCCCCCGGTCGGCACGGCATACCGCCAGGGCGAGGAACGCCTGCTGTTCGCCGTCGACGACGGCACGGACCTGGACGACCCGGAATTCGGCGGCGCGGACCTGATCGTGGGCATGGCCCGCCTCAATTCAAGCCCGTCCGGCAATTCCAGCCCGTCCGGCGTTTGAGGACCGGGGGTCTGGGGGCGGAGCCCCCAGTTACGGGAAGGGGCGGGGTGGGGAACAGGCCCGCCGCAGGCGCACCCGCACCACCGCACCCCGCACCGCACAGCGCCCGCACCCACCCCACACACCCCCAAGGAGCCCCGCAGTGAGCGACCACCACGCCACCCCCACCGCGTGGAGCGACCACGAGCCCGACGCCGCCGCCCACACACCCGCCCCACCCACCACCCCCCGCCCCGCCCTCACACCCCCCGACGCCGCCGACGCCGCCCGTCTCGTCTCCTTCGGGCTCCAGCCCAAGCTGCTCCCCGCCCGCGACGCCGAATACGCCGAACTGCTCCGTCGCTACCGCGAAGACGCCCCCTTCGCGCGGCTCGCCGACGCCGTAGCGACCGGCCTCGGCCTCATCGTCCTCGAGGTCTCGCCGCGCGCGGGCATGGCCGTCGCGGCGGGCGAGGACTCGGTCTTCGCCGTCCGCATGGGCGACTACGCCCGCCGCGCCTCCGCCGAATCCGCGGACCGCTTCCTGCACGGCCTGGCCCATCTGGCCGTCGCCGCCATGGCATTCCCCCGCCCCGAGGACCTCGCCGACGACGGCTACATCGGCCGTATCACCGTCAACGGCGTCGACGCCTTCGTACGCCAGGCCTGCCGCCGCCTCGAAGAGCGCGCCGAGGAGCAGGGCGAGAACACCGACCCCGCCACCGAGGCCCCCGGCCTGGAGGCGGCCTGGCGGATCTACGCCCGGCGCAGCGCGACCGGCGCCACCAAGGACGCGCGCCGCCTCGCCGGATCCACCACCGGCATCGTCGGCAAGGCCGTCGCCTTCCTCACCGACTCCGGCTTCCTCCAGCGGACCGGCGACGACGCCGGAGGCGCGTACCGCACCACCGCCCGCTACCAGCTGCAGGTGCGCGACATGGCGGGCAGCGCGGCCATGACCGAGCTGCTCGAACTGGGCGTCGTGCCGGTCAGCGACGGCACCGCCACGCTCGTACCGCCGCCCGACGCGGACGACGACCTGGCACGGCCCGCCGACGCGGGCCTCCCTTTCCACTCCTGATCCTGTTCCACTCCCCTGATCCTCCTGATCCCGTACCGCCCCCTACGAGAGTCCGCCGCCATGTACGAGTTGTCCCGGGTCCGTCTCTACTCCATCGGACCGGCCGGTGCGCGCTACGCCGACACCGTGCTCGACCTGCGCGGAGTCGGCGAGCCCGTGCCCCACCCCGCCCCGACCCAGGCGGAGTTCTTCGAACAGGAGCCGGTCGGCCCGCCGCGCCGCCCCGCCCCCGCCGGCGTGCTCTTCCTGGAGAACGGCGGCGGCAAGTCCGTACTGCTGAAGCTGATCTTCTCGGTGATGCTGCCCGGCCACCGCAATACCCTCGGCGGCGCCAGCTCCGGCGTACTGCGCAAGTTCCTGCTCGCCGACGACTGCGGGCATGTCGCCCTGGAGTGGCAGCACACCCTCACCGGCGAGCTGGTGGTGGTCGGCAAGGTCAGCGAGTGGCGGGGCCGTCAGGTCTCGGGCGACCCGCGGAAGTTCGCGGAGGCCTGGTACTCCTTCCGGCCGGGGCCCGGTCTCAGCCTCGACTCGCTTCCGGTGGCCGAGGCCACCGCCGTCCGCCCGCCCGTCGAGGGCGTCTCGGGCGCGCGGGGCCGCCGCCGCACCATGAAGGGCTTCCGAGACGCCCTCACCGAGGCGGGCAAGGTGTATCCGCACCTCGACGTGTACTGGGAGGAGACCCACGACCGCTGGAACGAACACCTCGGCGACGTGGGCCTCGACCCCGAGCTGTTCCGCTACCAGCGCGAGATGAACGCCGACGAGGGCGAGGCCGCCGGCCTCTTCGCCGTCAAGAAGGACTCCGACTTCACCGACCTGCTGCTGCGCGCCGTCACCGACACCCGCGATACGGACGGCCTCGCCGACCTCGTCAGCAGCTTCGGCAACAAACTGGGCCGCCGCGCGGAGCTCACCGCGGAGCGCGACTTCACCGCGGGCTCCGCGGAGCTGCTCGGCCGGATCGTGACGGCCGCCGAAGCCCGCTCCCGGGCGCGCGAGATCCACACGGGCGCCGAGCGCCGCACTCGTACGCTCGCCCGCCGGCTCACCGCGCGCGCGGGGGACGAACGCGGGCGTACGGGCGAGCTCGCCCAGCGGGTGACCTCCGCCGCCCACACCGTGTCCGAGGCGGAGGGGGCGCGCAGCCGCAGTTCCCTCATCGCGGCGGAACTGGCCTACCGGCACGCCTCGCTGGCGCTGACCGTCGCGGAGAAGACCGCCGCGGCGCAGCGCCGCGAGATCAATGACGCGCGTACGCTGCACGCGGCCTGGCAGGCCGCCGAGGCCGTACTGCGCCACCGCGCGGCCGCCGACCGCTCCGCGCGCGTGGCCGCCGCGATCCGCGAGGCCGAGCGGGACGCGGCCCCGGCGCTCGCCGCGCGCGCGAAGGCCGCCGCCGACCTCGTCCGCGCGCTGCACTCCGCGGCGGAGGACGGCGAACGCCTGGCCAACGAGGAGGAGGAGCGCTCCGCGACGCTCCAGGAGGCGGGCGAGGCCGCTCACCGGGACGCGACGGTCGCCGCTACGGAAGCACAGCGCGCCCGCAGCGAGATCGGGCACCTGCGCCAGCGCCTGAGCGAGGTCGAAGGGGAGACGGCCGAGGCGGTACGGGCGGGCTGGCTCGACGACACCGCACCCGACGCCGACCCGGCGCGGGCCGCGCTCGCGGCGAGCGACGCGGAGAAGACGGCGGTCGCTGCCTGGGACGCCGCCCGCGAGGCCGGGCGTACGACGGCGGACCGGGCGAAGGAAGCGGTCGCGGCGGAGGCGCGCGCGGAACTGGCGGCGGCCCGCGCGGTGGACGCGGCGCGAGCGGCGGAGAGCGCGTACGAGGCGGAGTACCGCGCGGCGCACTCGATCGCGGGGGAGGAGCGCCTGGCGGAACTGCTGAGCCTGCCGCAGCAGACCTCCACTGACCCCGCGGGCTCCGGCCGCAGCCGGGTCGGTGGTGTCGGTGATACGGACTCAAGGGGCGCGGCCCCCGACGGCCGCGAGGGCTCGGCGCCGGCATCCGACGGTCCCCACCACGGGCCCGAGCGCGCCCTCACCGCCGAGGAGCTCGACCGGTACGCCGACGAGCTCCGCGAGCTGCTCGACCGGTCCGTCGGCTCCGCCGAGCGGCAGCTGTTCGATCTGCAGACCGCCGCCGCCGACGACGCCCGTATCCTCGGCGCGCTCGGCGACGGCGGGCTGCTGCCCCCAGGGCCCGATGTCCTCGCCACCGTCGAGTACCTGGGCGAGCACGGCATTCCCGCCCTCCCCGGCTGGCGCTACCTCGCGCAGGCCGTCGACCCGGCCGACCACGCGGCCGTGCTGGCCGCCCGGCCCGAGCTGGTCGACGGTGTGGTGATCACCGACCCGGCGTCGCACGCCCGCGCTCGACAGGTCCTCGCCGGCGCCGCGCTGCTGCCGCGCTCCGCCGTGGCCGTCGGCACCGCCGCCGCGCTGCTCGCCCCCGTACCGGCCCCCGGCACAGGCAGCGCGGGCGACGACGACACGGGCGTCTTTCTCGTACCGCCGAACCCCGCCATGCACGACGAGCACGCCGCCGACGAGGAGCGCCAGGCGCTCCGGGCCCGGGCCGCCGCGCGGGACGAGGAGATCCGAGCCCTCGCGGCCAGGCTCACCGCGGACCGTTCGATCGCGGCCAGGCTCGGCTCCTGGCGGGCCGACTGCCCGGCGGGCGTGCTCGCCGAGCTCGCGCAGGCCGCGCAGAGCGCCCGCGAGGCGGCCGAGGAGACTCAGGCGACGCTCGCCGAGGCCCGTACGGTACGCGTCGAGGCTGACGAGGCCGCGGCAGACGCCGCCCGGGTCCGCGAAGAGCGCCAGGACGCGGCCCAGCGCGCCCGCCGTGGCGCCGACGCCCTCGCGGGCCTCGCCTACCGGCTGCGCGAACGCGCGGGCTGGCAGCTGAAACTGCGTGAACTGGCGGACGAAGCCGCCGAGTCCGAGGCCAGGGCCGCTGCCTGCCTGGAGCGGGCGAAGGCCGCCGACGAGGACCGCCGTGCCGCCCAGCGCGCCGCTGACGACGCCCACCGCACCGCGCGTGCGCTCCGCGCCGAGCGCGCCGAGATCGCCGGCGCCCCCGAAAACCTGCCGGAGGCCGACCCGGACCGGGCGGCGCCCCGCACCGTGTTGCCCACCCTGCGCGAGGCCTACCGCGCCGCCTCCCAGCTGTACGAGAAGGTCGGCGTCGGCGCCGACCTGCGTGCCGAGCAGGCCCGCGCCGAGAGCGACGAGAGCGCCGCCCTGACCGAACTCGACCGGCTCACCAACAAGGTCCGCACCCGCGCCGCCCAGCTCCTGGAGAGCACCGAGGGCGCGGACGGCCCTTCCCGCCAGGCCTCCGCCGCCCGCGCCGAGTCGCTCGTCCAGACGCTGGAGTCGCGTGCCTCGGAGGCCAGCGAGAAGCTGGGCCGATTGCGCGGCGAAGCAGAGCGCCTGGCCCCCGCCGACGGAGCGGCGCACACCGACCTCCCCGAGGAGCTGGTCCCCGCCGACGCCGAGCAGGCCCAGGCCCTGCTGCGTACCGCCACCGCCGAGCTGGCATCCCGCACCGACGCGCTGGAGACCGCCCGCGCCGCCCACACCGGCCTGCTCCAGGCCCACCGCGCCGCCGAGGACGCGGCGGGCGGCTTCGACGAGACGGCCGCGCTCCTGCGCGACCTGCTCCGCGACCACAGCCAGGACGACGAGACGGCACAGTCCCCCGACCCCTACCCCGGCAGCCTGGAGGAGGCCAGGCACTCCGCCGCCGAGGCCCGGCGCTCACTGCGCGGCTGCTCCACCGACCTCTCCACCGCCGAAGCGGCCGTACGAGAAGCGAGCGACATCCTCGTACGGCACGCCAACTCCACCCGGTACGAACAGGTCCGTACGCCCGCACGCCAGCAGATCCGCGAGCTGCCCGCAGCCGCACTGCCCGAGCACGCCGCGCGCTGGGCGGAGGCCTTCGCGCCCCGGCTGCGCGTACTGACCGACGAGCTGGAGCAGCTGGAGCGCAACCGCGACACCATCGTGGACCGGCTGCGCGGACTGGTGGAGTCCGCGCTGACGACGCTGCGTTCCGCGCAGCGGCTCTCCCGGCTGCCCGAAGGGCTCGGCGAATGGTCCGGACAGGAGTTCCTGCGGATCCGCTTCGAAGAGCCGGACCAGGCGACCCTCGCCGAACGGCTCGGCGAGGTCATCGACGAGGCGACCCGCGCCGCCGTGAAGAAGAACTCCACGGCTACCTATGGGGAGGGCCGCCGGGACGGCCTGTCCCTGCTGCTGCGCGGAGTTCAGGCCGCGCTGCAGCCCAGGGGCATCGCGGTGGAGATCCTCAAGCCCGATGCCGTACTGCGTGCTGAGCGGGTCCCGGTCGGGCAGATGGGCGACGTCTTCTCCGGCGGCCAGCTGCTCACCGCCGCCATCGCCCTGTACTGCACGATGGCCGCACTGCGCAGCAACGACCGCGGCAGGGACAAGCACCGCCACTCCGGCACGCTCTTCCTCGACAACCCGATCGGCCGGGCGAACGCGACGTATCTGCTGGAGCTCCAGCGCGCCGTCTCCGATGCGCTGGGCGTCCAGCTGCTCTATACGACAGGGCTCTTCGACACGACCGCCCTCGCCGAATTCCCGCTGGTCATCCGGTTGCGCAACGACGCCGATCTGCGTGCGGGACTCAAGTACATCAGCGTGGAGGAGCATTTGCGCCCCGGACTGCCGCAGCAGGACCCGGCGGCCGAGACCGTGCACGGCGAGATCACCGCGACCCGGATGTTCAAGCGGACCCCGGTCCCGGCGGAAACCGCCACCGACCAGCGTGCCTGAACAGCGTCACTGAACCAGCGTCAGCGACCGGAGCCGCTGACCAGAGCCTCCGCCCCGCACCACCGACCAGCGTCGCTGACCAGAGCCTCCGCCCCGCACCACCGACCAGCGTCGCTGACCAGAGCCTCCGCCCCGCGCCGCCCAGTAATACAGCTACAGCCTCGGGGCGTGGGGCGGGGTCTCAGGCCTCGGAGAGCTGCCCCGAGCCCCGCCGCCGTATCTGCTCGGCGCGGCGCACGGCCGTCCGCGCCGTGCGCCGCGCCCGGCGGCGCTCACGCCGCAACTGCCGCGCGCTGCTGCTCGGCAGGGACACCACGCCATTGCGCTGCTTCCACACCTGGCGGGTCACCCAGACGTCCAGCGCCGCCCACGTCGCCACCACCGTGCTGGCCACGCTGCTGAGCACCATTGGAAACGCCAGCCAGGACCCGGTGAGCGTGCTGAGGAAGGCGACCATCGCCTGAATCATGGTCAGCGCGACGATGATCACCGCGCGGACCGCTGCCGTACGGACCGGATCGGCCAGCCGCCACCTGACCGCGGGCTCCTCCACCCAGAGCCCCTGCCGCGGCACCCCCGCCTGATCCGAAGCGTGACTCGCGGCACGACTCGACTGACTTGCATGCTGACCTGCAAGTTGACCGGCATAACTCAACTGACATACATAGTTCGACGCCCGCGCCGCACTGCGACGCTCGTCCGTGTCCATGGCCCCTGTCACTCCCACCTGTGTCCGTCTTCAGGGTGACTGCCCGGATTCCACTCCTCGTAACTGCCCCCGTACAGAAAGACGTTTGACCACCTCGGATGATTCCCGCGCGGCAGAGAATTCCAGCCATCTGTGCCGGTCCGAAAGATGACGTGTAGAGCGGTGTGGGCCGCGATCACGGGGAAGGCAACTCCCCGAATACCAGGACAACTCATGATCAAGACGGCCGCTCGCGGCCGAAAAACATCCGGACGTGCCTTCGAGTTGTCTGTGTGACAGTAGTAGGCTCACGCCGTTTGTTGACGAAATACCAGCCGCATCAAGCGGGGTTGAGCAGGGGGAGGCCATGCGCTTTCGCGGGAAGTCCATCCGCCGGAAGATCGTGGCGTTGTTGTTGGTGCCGCTCATTTCCCTCACCGCGCTCTGGGGCTTCGCCACCGTGCTCACCGGTCAGGAAGCGGATCAGCTACTCGACGCCAGTTCCGTTGAGGAGCAGGTCGGTCATCCCATCGAGGATGCCGTCCATGTCATCCAGAAGGAACGCAGGCAGACGCTCGTCTACCTCGCGGACCGCCGGAGTTCCGATGCCCTGCCCACCCTGCGCAAGGAGCGCTCGGCCACCGACCAAGCCATCGCCAAGATCAAGGGCAACGCGGCGAAGTCCGGGGTCCGCGCCGACATGGAGCCCGAGACCGTACAGCGGCTGACCTCGCTCATCGACGCTCTGGACGGCCTCGACGCCCTGCGCCGCTCCGTGGAGAGCGGCACCGTCTCCCGCAGCCAGGCCCTGGAGTTCTACAACCACCTTGTAGACCCCTGCTACTCCTTCCTCCTTTCGCTGCACGCCCTCAACGACGTCGACATGGAGCGCCAGGGCCGCGCGCTCGTCGGCATCGTCCGGGCCCGCGAAATGCTCGCCCGTGAGGACGCGTTGATCGCGTCCGCGCTGGTCACCGACAAGATCACGAGCGACGAGATCCGTGCTCTCACCGACTACGTCGCGCAGCGCAAGCTCTACCACGAGACCAATCTCGAAATCATGCCCGCCAAGGAACGTGCGATCTACGCGGAGTACTGGCGCGGCCCCAAGACCGCGCCCCTGCGCGACGCCGAGGAACGCTTCATCAACGCCGGTCCGGCCAGAAAGATCGGCGCGGCCGAGGCCGGACGCTGGGCGGCCGTGGCCACCCCCGTACTCGACGACCTCGCCCGCGAGGCCGTGGAAGCGAACGACCGCTACCAGGACCGCGTCGAGCCCGCCGCGTACAGCGTCTTCGTCAGGGCGGGCATCGCGGGCGTACTGGGCTTCCTCGCCCTCCTCGTCTCGGTGATCGTCTCCGTACGCATCGGCCGCGA
The DNA here is from genome assembly GCF_044548015.1 of Streptomyces sp. NPDC052236. Taxonomy (NCBI): domain Bacteria; kingdom Bacillati; phylum Actinomycetota; class Actinomycetes; order Kitasatosporales; family Streptomycetaceae; genus Streptomyces; species Streptomyces sp. NPDC052236. The sequence goes on from NZ_JBIUBL010000047.1 coordinate 25,099, forward strand.
CCTCATCCGCGACCTCTCCCGGCTGCGCAAGGAGGCCCACGAGGTCTCCGGTGTCCGCCTGCCCAGCGTGATGCGCCGGCTCGCCGCCGGTGAGCACGTCGACGTCGAGACCGAGGCCCCGCGCCTCGACTACGACAAGGACGAGATCGGCCAGGCGGGGCAGGCGCTCAACACCCTTCAGCGGGCCGCTGTCGAGGCCGCCGTCCGCCAGGCCGACATGCGCCGCGGAGTCTCCGACGTCTTCGTGAACCTCGCCCGCCGCAACCAGGTCCTGCTCCACCGTCAGCTCACGCTCCTCGACGCCATGGAGCGCCGTACCGAGGACACCGAGGAGCTCGCGGACCTGTTCCGCCTCGACCACCTCACCACCCGTATGCGGCGGCACGCCGAGGGCCTGGTGATTCTCTCCGGCGCCGCCCCCTCCCGCCAGTGGCGCAAGCCCGTCCAGCTGATGGACGTCGTACGGGCAGCGGTCGCCGAGGTCGAGGACTACGAGCGCATCGAGGTACGCAGGCTGCCGCGCATCGGCGTCGGCGGCCCGGCGGTCGCCGACCTCACCCACCTCATCGCCGAGCTGCTCGAGAACGCCACGGTGTTCTCGCCTCCGCACACCGCCGTCCAGGTGCACGGCGAGCGAGTCGCCAACGGCTTCACGCTCGAAATCCACGACCGCGGCCTCGGTATGGCCCCCGACGGGCTGCTCGACGCGAATCTGCGGCTCGCCGAGACCCCTGAATTCGAGCTCTCCGACACCGACCGGCTCGGCCTGTTCGTTGTCAGCCGACTCGCCCAGCGCCAGCATGTCCGAGTCTCGCTGCAGCCTTCCCCGTACGGGGGGACCACCGCGGTCGTCTTCATCCCGGCGGCCCTGCTCACCGAGGCCCCGGACACCCAGGGCACCGGCTTCCGCCTCGACCGCAAGAGCGAGAGCGCGGCGGGACGCCGCGGCGGTGGCGGTGGCGGCGGCGGCGACGGCAGGCTCGCGCTGTCCCAGGTACCCGCGGGATTCAACGGCAACGGCTCCACGCTGCTCGACGGGCCTGTCGAACTGGAACCGCCCGTCGGCAGCCTGGGCTACGACGACCGGCGGCCCGCCCGCCGAGGCGCCATGGACGGTACCGCCGACCTCAACGACCACCTCACCGACCTCACCGATGTCGATGACGTCGACGGCTCGGGGAGCGAACGCGGCGGGATCTTCAACTCCCGTGCCCGCAGTAGCAGTGGTAGTAGCGGCAGCAACAGCCGCCGCCGCGAAAGCGCGGACGAGCAGCACCAGCAGGCGCGCGACCAGACGCCCGAGGAGACCGGCGGCCCGATGCCGCTGCCCCGCCGTAACCCCCCGACTCTCGTCACGGACGGAGGCCGCCGAGTGGACGAGCGCGGACGCAGCCACCCCGCCCAGCCCTCCGAGCCCGGACGCGCCGCGAACCCCCTGCCCGCCAATGACCCCCGCACCGCCTCCGGTCCGCGCCCCGTGAAGTGGTCGATCCCCAGACCCGTACCCATGCCGGATCCGACATCGACAGCGGCATCGGCTCCTGCCGCAGCCCAGGGCCCCCGTGGCTCCGAGCCCGGCTCCGCCGCGCCCCCCCTGCTCGACGGCCTGCCGCGGCGCGTTCGCCAGGCCAGCCTCGCCCCCCAGCTCAGGGACGCGGCCAGCGCCCCGGCAGCCGAGCCCGAGCCCGCGTCCGCTCCCGCCACCGAGCAGGAGATCGAGCGTGACGCGGCGCGAGTGCGCAACCGCATGGCCTCCATGCAGCGAGGCTGGCAGCGAGGCCGCAGGAAGAACGCCGAGGGCGCCGAAGCCACTGACACCGACCACGTCACCGACCACGTCATCGACCGCGTCAATGGCGTCGGCGCCGGCGAGACCGCACCAAGAACCACATTGGAGGGGGACGGTCGATGACCGCACCGTACGCCGCAGCACCCAGCACCCAGGGCTCCCACGTCGGCAAGGGGGCCGGCGAGCTCAACTGGCTCCTTGACGAACTGGTCGACCGCGTCGCCAGCATCCACAAGGCACTGGTGCTCTCCGGCGACGGACTGGCCACCGGCGCTTCCCGGGACCTGACCCGTGAGGACAGCGAGCATCTGGCCGCCGTCGCCGCCGGATTCCACAGCCTCGCCAAGGGCGTCGGCCGTCACTTCGAGGCGGGCCGCGTCCGCCAGACCGTGGTGGAAATGGAAGATGCCTTCCTCTTTGTCACGGCGGCGGGTGACGGCAGCTGCCTGGCCGTGCTCGCCGACTCCGATTCCGACGTCGGCCAAGTCGCGTACGAGATGACGCTCATGGTCAAGCGGGTCGGTGTCCACCTCGCCACCGCGCCCCGGACCGGTCTGGCTGCCGGAGGGTGAGTGGACGGCATGAGTGATTCAGCTCACTACGCCCAGCAGCCGCCGCACCACTGGTTCGATGCCGAAGCCGGTCCGGTGGTCCGCCCCTATGCCATGACGCGCGGCCGTACCACGAGCGGGACCCGCCAGCACCTTGATCTGATCGCGCTGGTCGTCCCGGAGGCCGCGGCCGACGACCCCGGACGCGACCAGTCGCTCTCACCTGAACACGTCGAAATTGTCGAGCGCTGCGGCGACATCCCCCAATCGATTGCCGAACTCGCGGCCACCCTGGACCTCCCCGTTGGAGTGGTCCGGGTCCTGGTCGGAGATCTTCTCGAGGACGCCCTGGTGCACGTAACCCGTCCCGTTCCGCCGGCCGAACTGCCGGACGCGAGCATTCTCCAAGAGGTGATCAATGGTCTTCGGGCGCTCTAACCGACATCAGCCTTTCGTCGAACCGGTGGCTCTGAAGATCCTGGTGGCGGGTGGTTTCGGCGTAGGCAAGACAACCCTGGTGGGGGCCGTCAGCGAGATCAGGCCGCTGCGCACCGAGGAGACGCTGAGCGAGGCGGGCCGCCCCGTCGACGACATCGAAGGCGTCGAGGCCAAGACGACCACCACCGTCGCCATGGACTTCGGCCGCATCACGCTCCGCGAGGACCTGGTGCTCTACCTCTTCGGCACCCCCGGTCAGGACCGCTTCTGGTTCCTGTGGGACGAGCTGGCACAGGGTGCCCTGGGCGCGGTGGTCCTCGCCGACACCCGCCGCCTGGAGGACTCGTTCGCCGCGATCGACTACTTCGAGCGGCGCGACATCCCGTTCGCCGTCGCCGTCAACTGCTTCGAGGGCGCGGGCCGGTTCCCGGGCGAGACCGTACGGGCGGCGCTCGACCTCGACATCGAGGTGCCGGTGCTGATGTGCGACGCGCGCCTGCGGGAGTCCGCGAAGGAAGTACTGGTGGCGGTGGTGGAACACGCCCTGGCCCGCGCCGACCGGCAACGCGCTCACGCCACCACGTAATCAGCCCTGCCACATAACCCACATAACCTATATAACTCATATAACCCATGGCCACGGCCCGTACCCCCACCGACCGGGGTACGGGCCGTGAGTCCTGCACGCCGACGGTTCAAGCGCCGCCGCTCTCCTCCCAGCCGAAGCTGCGCTCCACCGCCTTGCGCCAGTTGTGGTACTCGCGCTCGCGGATCTCCGCCTCCATCCGCGGCGACCACTCCACATCACGCTGCCAGTGCGCCTTCAGCTCGTCCAGGCCCGACCACACCCCGGTCGCGAGCCCCGCCGCGTACGCCGCCCCCAGACACGTCGTCTCGGAGACCTTCGGCCGGATGACCGGCACCCCGAGCACATCCGCCTGGTGCTGCATCAGCAGATTGTTGGCGGTCATGCCGCCGTCCACCTTCAGCGTGCTGATCCGCACCCCGGAGTCCTGGTACATCGCGTCGACGACCTCACGCGTCTGCCAGCTCGTCGCCTCCAGCACCGCCCGCGCCAGATGCGCCTTGGTGACATACCTGGTCAGGCCGGTGATCACGCCGCGCGCGTCGGAGCGCCAGTACGGGGCGTAGAGCCCGGAGAAGGCGGGCACGACATACGCCCCGCCGTTGTCCTCCACGCTCGCCGCCAGCGTCTCGATCTCGTCCGCGCTGCGGATGATGCCGAGCTGGTCCCGGAACCACTGCACCAGCGCCCCGGTGATCGCGATCGACCCCTCCAGGCAGTACACCGGCGCCTCGTCGCCGATCTTGTAGCCCATCGTGGTGATCAGCCCGCTCTTGGACGGCACGGGCCTGCTGCCGGTGTTGAGCAGCAGGAAGCTGCCCGTGCCGTACGTGTTCTTCGCCGTGCCCGTGTCGTAACAGGCCTGCCCGAAGATCGCGGCCTGCTGGTCACCGAGGGCCGAGGCCACCGGCACCCCGGCAAGCTGGCCGACCGCCGTCCCATACACTTCCGCCGATGATCTGATCTCCGGCAGCATCGTCTGCGGCACATTCATCGCGGAGAGGATCGACGGATCCCACTGGAGCGTCTGGATGTTCATCAGCATGGTGCGCGAAGCGTTGGTCACATCGGTGACATGGACCCCGCCCTCCGTACCGCCCGTGAGGTTCCAGATCAGCCAGGAGTCGATGGTGCCGAAAGCGATGTCACCGCGCTCGGCGCGGGCGCGCAGTCCGGGCACATTGTCCAGCAGCCAGGCCGCCTTCGGACCGGAGAAGTAGCTGGCGAGCGGCAGCCCGGTCGCGTCCCGGAAGCGGTCCTGCCCGTCCGCGGCGCCCAGCTCGTGGCAGAGCGCGGCCGTACGGGTGTCCTGCCAGACGATCGCGTTGTGCACCGGCTTGCCGGTCGCCCGGTCCCACAGGACCGTCGTCTCCCGCTGATTGGTGATGCCGAGCGCGCTGAGCTGATTGGCGCGCAGCCCGGCTTTGGCGATAGCCCCCGCCACCACTGCCTGGACCTTGGACCAGATCTCGGTCGCGTCGTGCTCCACCCACCCCGGCTTGGGGAAGATCTGACGGTGCTCGCGCTGGTCGACGGCGACGATCGCGCCGTCCTGGTTGAAGATGATGCAGCGGCTGGAGGTGGTGCCCTGGTCGATTGCGGCGACGAATTTGTCCGTCATGACGTCCCCTTGTCGCTAGAAGGCTGCGTTGAAGATGAGGCCGGACAGCAGCCCGCTGATGACGGGTCCGGCCACCGGGACCCAGGCGGCCTGCGGCCTTCGCGACATCTTTCAGTACGTGCCGACGTGCGGCGATGCCGACGAAGAGGCAGTGTTCACCGGCCGTGATGGAGGGTCAAGGTCGTTGACAGCAAGCGCTGTTCACGGCCGATTCGGGCCCTCCGTCCGTTTCGGTCAGTGCCGGGTCCGTGCCGATCCATTGACACGTCCGCGGCGAACGTACGGTGCGAGAGGCCGGACTCAGCGCACGGCGACGACCGCTGAGCCATGGCCGAACAGCCCCTGATTCGCGGTGATCCCGACGCGGGCTCCGGCCACCTGCCGCTCCCCGGCCGCGCCGCGCAGCTGCCAGGTCAGCTCGCAGGCCTGCGCGATGGCCTGAGCGGGCACGGCCTCCCCGAACGACGCGAGTCCGCCGCTGACGTTCACCGGAATACGCCCGCCGAGCGCCGTCACCCCTTCGCGCACCAGCTTGGCCCCCTCCCCCGCGCCGCACAGCCCGAGGTCCTCGTACCACTGCAGCTCCAGCGCGGTGGACAGGTCGTACACCTCGGCCAGCGAGAGATCCTCGGGGCCGATGCCCGCCTCCTCGTACGCCGCGCGGGCGATCGAGGCGCGGAAGGAGTACGGGGATGCCTCCACCGCCACGGCCGATTCGGTCGCGAAGTCGGGGAGGTCGAGCACGGTCTTCGGGTAGGTCGGTGTGACGGTGGAGACCGCGCGGATACGGACCGGATCGGCGGTCCCGTGCCGACGCGCGAATTCCATGCTGCACAGCACCAGCGAGGCCGCGCCGTCGGAGGTCGCGCAGATGTCGAGGAGCCGCAGCGGATCGGCGACCACGGCGGACGCGGCGACCTCCTCGGCCGAGACGGGCTTACGGTAACGGGCGTTCGGGTTGAGCGCCCCCGCCGCCGCGTTCTTCACCTTGACCAGGGCGAAGTCCTCGGGAGTGTCGCCGTACAGGGCCATGCGGCGGCGGGCGTAGAGCCCGAAGTAGGTGGGATTGGTCGCCCCCAGCACCCTGAAGCGCAGCCAGTCCGGATCGTCGGGCCGATCGCCCCCGGCGGGCGCGAAGAAACCCTTCGGCGCCGAGTCCGCGCCCACCACGAGCACCACGTCCGCCATGCCCGCCAGGATCTGGGAGCGGGCGGTGTTGATGGCCTGAGCGCCCGAAGCGCACGCCGCGTAGACACTGGTGACGCGCGCGCCCTGCCAGCCCAGCGCCTGCGCGAACGTCGCCCCCGCCACGTAACCGGGATAGCCGCAGCGCACGGTGTCCGCGCCGACCACCGACCGCACCTGACGCCACTCGATCCCGGCATCGGCGAGCGCGGCCCTGGCGGCTGCCGTCCCGTACAGGACGAAGCTGCGGCCCCATTTGCCCCAGGGGTGCATTCCGGCCCCGAGGACCGCGACGTCGCCGGTCATGACCCGCTCTCCCCGGCCCCGGCCCCGAACCCGGCCCCGGCCCCGGACCCGGCTGTGTGTACGGGCCGCCAGTGCCAGGTCGTCCACACGGTGCGAGTGTGCGCGTCTTCGTTGAGCACTCCCGGCACGACCTCGACCTCCATGCCCACGGCCAGATCGGCGAGAGCAACTCCGGGCGCTCCCTGCCCCAGGATCACCATGCGCTCGGCTTCGAGCTCGACCGCGAGCAGCGTGTACGGCTCCCACTCCGCGTCCGGATCGGAGACGTACGGCGCAGGGGGGCGGTAGCGCCCGTCCGTGTAGGACCACACCCGCCCGCGCTTGGAGAGCGGCACCTCGGCCAGGTCCCCTCCCGAGCAGCCAGGATTGCGGCAGTACGAGTCCTCGCGCGGGAAGAAGACCGCTGAGCAGGCCGTACAACGGGTGGCCAGGAGGCGGAAGTCCTCCTCACCACTGTCGTGTGTGAACCAACCGGCCACTACGGGTGTGCGCGTCAAGATCCCTCCCCGGCCCCCCGAATCTTCTTATCTGACAGTACGTCAGAAAGGAGGAGTGTGCCACGGCTCAGGGATTCGTCATTCGACCCCCCGTAAGGAGAACCGGATGCGCCCGGCGCGCGTCCGATAGCAGTGAACGGGTGGCCGGAACCCACGGGGGTGGTCCCGGCCACCCGTTCCGGGGCCGCCCGCCTTCAGTGACCGGCCACCGAGCGCCGGGCGACCGGGAAGTCGAAGAAGGTGTCCGGGAACGGCTCCGGCTTGTACGTGAAGTGCCACCACTCCTCGGGAAGATTGACGAAGCCGAGCGCGCCCAGGGTGCCCTTCAGTAGCTGCCGGTTGGCCCGCTGCGCGCCCTGAATCCTCGGGTCATCCGTATGTGAGATTGTGTCAAAGCAGTCAAAACCGGCACCCATGTCCACGGAATTGTCCGGGAACCGCTCGGACTGGGGCGCGTAGCACGGTACGAGGGGCTCACCCGGGAAGTACGGCCTGGTCGGCAGGGCCGGCAGTTTCACGACGGTCAGATCGACCGTGCTGCCCCGGCTGTGCCCGGACTTCTCCGCGATGTAACCGTCCGCGAACAGTCGCGACTTGTCGACTTGGGGATAGAACTCCTTCTTCATGGTCTCGTCCTGCAGATCCTGCGCCCACCGCACGAAGTGATCGACGGCACGCTGTGGCCGGTAGCAGTCGTACACCTTCAGCGAGTAACCCTGCCGCAGCAGCTTCAGCTGCGCCTGATGCAGCGCCTGCGCGGCGGGCCGCGTCAGGATGCAGAGCGGCTGGAGGTAGCCGTCCACCGGCTTACCCACGAAGTTGTGCGGGGTCGTGTACCGCATCTCCTGGATGATCGTCGGATCCACGGAGGCGAGCGCCACGAACTCCTTGGGGGCCTTCGGCTCGGGATCGGCCTGTGCGGGCGGGGTGGCGGCCACGGTGACGGCGCAGAGCGCGGCGGCCGTCGCGACCAGAGCGCGGAAGCGGGAGTGGAAGCGCATGCGAAAGAATCGTGTCATGGGCACATCATTTACCAGGTCCCACCCCTGCGCGAAAGGGTGATCGAATACAGTCGGCGCGTGTCTCCCATGTACCGCAACCCGCTGCCCGTCGCCGTCGCGCTGCTGCCCGCGCGCGACGCGTACGGCACCGGACTCGTCGTCATCACCCGCACCATCGAACCGCAGCGCGGCGGCGTCGCCCTGCCCGGCGGCTACATCGACCACACCGAGGAGTGGCAGCACGCGGTCGTACGGGAGCTGGCCGAGGAAACCGGCATCGAGGCGGCACGGGAGGACGTCCGCCTGGCGGACGCGCTGAGCTCACCGGACGGCTATCTGCTGCTGTTCGGCCTGCTGCCGGAACGCGCGGTCTCACAACTGCCGGCGTCGGCACCCACGGACGAGACGGTGGGCTGGCACCTGCTGCGCGCCCCCGAGGAGCTGGCGTTCCCGCTGCACACCATCGCCGTACGGAACTGGTTCGCGGGCCACTACACGTGAGGGTATCCGGGAGGCCCGGAGCAAGGCCCGGTCCGGCCCGGGCCCGACTCAGGGCCAAGGCCGTCAGTCCCGGGTCAGTCCCGGGTCACGGCCCAGGCCATCAACCCCCGCCGCCATCCCGTCCCCGTCCCCGCCCCAGCCCCCGTACCCGCACCGCCCACCTCGGCGCCCCCGAGCCGCCGCCGCCCCCCATCTGCTTCACCACCACCCGCCCGTCCACCACCCGAGTCCCGTACCGCTCCACCTCGCCCCGCTCCCAGCCGTCGCCCACATCCGGGACCACCAGACCGCCACCCGTACGCCCCGCCGCCGGCGCCCACACCTCCAGCTCCATACCGCCGTCCGCGCCCCGTACCGGGATCACCGCACCGCCCCGCGCCAGTACCGGGATACGGGACAGGGACGCGTCCACCACCACCTGACCGGGCCCGTCGTACGCCTGCTCCGTCGCCGTGTCGTACCACCGGCCCCGCGGCAGCCGCACCGCCCGCCGCACCGCCCCGCGCTCCAGCACCGGCGCGACCAGTAACGCGTCACCCAGCAGATAGGCGTCCTCACAGTCGCGCAGCGCCCGGTCCGCCGGAGACCCCCACCACACAGGCCGGGCGTACGGCGCCCCGGTCAGCCCCGCCAGATGCGCGAGCGTGACGAAGTACGGGCGCAGCCGCTCCCGTTCGCGCAGGACGGCCCGCGCGTGCCCAAGCACCTCGGGCCCGAACTCCCACGGCTCCCTGCGCCCCGCGTCGATCGCCGCATGCGTACGGAACAGCGGCAGATACGCCCCCAGCTGGAACCAGCGCAGATACAGCTCGGGCGACGGACTGCCGTCGAAGCCGCCCACATCGGGACCGGAGTACGGCACTCCGCACAACCCGAGCCCCAGCACCAGGGAGAGCGAGGCGCGCAGCCCGGGCCAGCCGGTGGACACATCGCCGGACCAGGTGCCTCCGTACCGCTGCATCCCCGCCCACCCGGAACGAGAGAAGAGGAACGGCCGCTCCTCCGGGCGCAGTCGCCGCAGCGCCTCGTACCCGGCGCGCGCCATGGCGAGCCCGTACAGATTGTGGGCCTCGCGGTGGTCGCCGCCGCGGCCCTCCAGCGCGTGCCGGGCGGAGCGCGGCAGCGTCATGTCGCCGAAGGGAGCGAAGGACACCGGCTCGTTCATGTCGTGCCACACCCCGGCGAAGCCCTGTGCCAGCCGCTCCTCGTACAGCTCCCCCCACCACACTCGCGCGCCCGGATCGGTGAAGTCCGGGTAGACGCAGTCGCCCGGCCAGACGACGCCCCGCACCTCCTTGCCGCGCGCGTCCCGTACGAACGCCCCGGCCGCCGCCCCACTCTCGTACACCGCCGCCCCCGGCTCCGCCTTCACCGCCGGATCCACGATGGAGACCAGCCGCACCCCGTCCTCGCGCAGATCCTTGGCCATCCCCGGCAGATCGGGGAAATGCTCCAGATCGACGGTGAAGACCTGATGCGCGTCGTAGTGGTCGATGTCGAGATGTACGGCGGACAGCGGCAGCTCCCGTTCCCGGTAGCCCGCGACGATCCGGCGCACCTCCTGCTCGCTGCCGAAGCCCCACCGCGCGTGCTGGGGGCCCAGCGCCCACGACGGTGGCAGCGCGGGCGCGCCCGTCAGCTGAGTCCAGCCCGCCAGTACGCGCGCGGGCGTGCCCACCACCACCCAGCAGCGCAGCGGCCCGCCGTCGATACGCACCTCACTGGCGCCGGGCCGGTCATGCCCGGAGCCCGCGCCTTCCTCACCCTCGCGCAGCGTGACGACTCCCTCCCAGGAGTTGTCGTAGAAGGCGAGATGGGTGCCCGCGTCGGAGACCACGAGCTGCACCGGCATGGTGATGTAGAGCGGGTCGTCGCCGGGAACGAAGCCGCCCTTGGGGTCGGTGTTCCACAGCCGGTACGCGCCGTCGCGCAGCCGCGGTCCCGAGGCCCGGCCGCCGAGCCCGAAGAAACGCGCGTCAGCGGGCACTTCGGTCCACTGCGCCCAGCGCGCGGGCCCATCCCCTCCGACCGGCTCCCACCAGCGCGGCGGCAGCTCCCGGCGCAGTACGACACCGCCGGGCGTACGGATCTCGACGGCCCCGTACCGGGAGACCTCGACCGTCACCCGCTCCGACACCACACGCCAGCCGCCGTCCTTGTCGGGCTCCAGCCCGGCCCGCGGATCCGGCTCGGGAGGCGTGCCGTCGAGCGCGTACGACGGCTCCGGCTCCGCCCCGTCCCACCCCCAGAAGACCGCGCCCCCCACCGCGACCCGGATCCGCAGCTCGGAACGGGCGAACCGGACGATCCCGCCCCCTGGCAGCGGCTCGGCGCCGGTCACCTGCCCCGGCACCCTGGCCCGTTCCGCGCCCCGGGGAGGCAGCCCCTGAGCGTCGGTCCGCCGCTGCCGCCATGCCGAGCGCGCCGCCCGTAGTCCTTGCGCCGTGCCGAACGTCCTCACCGAGCGCACCAGCTCACGACCATCCATACGGCTCACCCTGCCACCAGGCCGGGCGCGCAAGGGGTCTGTTCAGCTCCCGTTCACCCGTGGTGGGAGCACATGTTCCGTTGCCTGACCATGGGTGATGGGCCCTGGTGCGGAGGACGATCACATGGCATCGTCCGTCTCAGCTGTGTGACGCGCGCACCCGCCCGTACGGGCGAACACCACGCAGAGCTACCACGCACAGCCACCACGCACAGCCACGGAGATCCACCGGGAGCCGCCCCATGACCTCAGCAGCGAACCCCGCAGGAGCGAACACCGCCCCCCTGTGGCAGCCGGACCCCGCCCGGATCGCCGCCGCCCGGATCACCCGATTCCAGGCGTGGGCCGCCGAGCGCCACGGAGCCCCGGCCGAGGGCGGCTACGCGGCCCTGCACCGCTGGTCCGTCGACGACCTGGAGACCTTCTGGAAGGCCGTCGCCGACTGGTTCGATGTGCGCTTCTCCACACCGTACGAACGGGTCCTCGCCGATGCCGCGATGCCCGGCGCCCAGTGGTTCCCCGGAGCGACGCTCAACTACGCGGAACACGCGCTGCGCACCGCCGAGGACCCAGCCCGCGCCCATGACGCGGCCCTGCTGTATGTGGACGAGACACATGAGCCGACCGCGGTCAGCTGGTCCGAACTCCGCCGCCAGGTGGCGGTGCTCGCCACCGAACTGCGCATCCTCGGCGTACGCCCCGGAGACCGCGTCAGCGGCTACCTCCCCAACATCCCGCAGGCCGTCACCGCGCTGCTCGCCACCGCCGCTGTCGGCGCGGTATGGACCTCCTGCGCCCCCGACTTCGGCGCGCGCAGCGTCCTCGACCGCTTCCAGCAGGTCGAGCCGGTCGTCCTGTTCACCGTCGACGGCTACCGCTACGGCGGCAAGGAACACGACCGCACCGAGACGGTCGCCGAACTGCGCCGCGAACTCCCCACCCTGCGCGCGGTCATCCACATCCCGCTGCTGGGTACCGAGCCCCCCGAAGGCGCGCTCGACTGGTCAACAGTCACCGCGGGCGACACATGGGCCGACGCCCCAGAACCGGTCTTCGAACAGGTCCCCTTCGACCACCCGCTGTGGGTGCTGTACTCCTCCGGCACGACGGGCCTCCCGAAGGCCATCGTCCAGTCGCAGGGCGGCATCCTGCTGGAACACTTCAAACAGCTCGGACTGCACTGCGACCTGGGCCCTGGGGACCGGTTCTTCTGGTTCACCTCGACCGGCTGGATGATGTGGAACCTCCTCGTCTCCGGCCTGCTCACCGGCACCACCGTCGTCCTGTACGACGGCAGCCCCGGGTACCCCGACACCGGCGCCCAGTGGGGCATCGCCGAGCGAACGGGAGCCACCCTCTTCGGTACCTCTGCCGCGTACGTCATGGCCTGCGGCAAGGCGGACGTCCATCCCGCGCGCGACCACGACCTGTCCCGTATCAAATGCGTCGCCACCACCGGCTCCCCGCTCCCGCCCGACGGCTTCCGCTGGCTGCACGACGAAGTGGCGCAGGACCTGTGGATCGCCTCGGTCAGCGGCGGCACCGACGTATGCAGCTGCTTCGCGGGCGGGGTCCCCACACTGCCCGTACACATCGGCGAACTCCAGGCCGCCTGCCTCGGCACGGACCTCCAGGCCTGGGACCCGCAGGGCAAGCCGGTCATCGGCGAGGTCGGCGAACTGATCGTCACCAACCCCATGCCGTCCATGCCGATCCGCTTCTGGAACGACCCCGACGGCAGCCGCTACCGCGAGAGCTACTTCGAGATGTTCCCCGGGGTCTGGCGGCACGGCGACTGGATCACCATCACCGACCGAGGCTCGGTCGTCATCCACGGCCGCTCCGACTCCACCCTGAACCGCCAGGGCGTCCGGATGGGCTCGGCGGACATCTACGAAGCGGTCGAACGCCTTCCCGAGATCCACGAGTCCTTGGTCATCGGCCTGGAGGAGCCGGACGGCGGCTACTGGATGCCGCTCTTCGTCCACCTCGCCCCCGGCGCGACTCTCGACGACGCACTGCGCGCCCGCATCAGGCAAACGATCCGCGAGCAGCTCTCCCCGCGCCATGTCCCGGACGACATCATCGAGGTCCCGGGCGTCCCCCACACGCTGACGGGCAAACGCATTGAAGTCCCGGTCAAACGCCTGCTACAGGGCACACCCCTCACAAAGGCGATCAACCCGGGCTCGGTCGACAACCTGGACCTGCTGCGCTTCTACGAGTCCCTGCCCCGCCCCTCCGGCGATTGAGGCACACCCCCAGCCCCTCCGGCACCCCCAGCCCCTCCGGCGTTTGAGGCGCGGGGTCTGGGGCGGAGCCCCAGTTAAGGGAAGGGGCGGGTAGGGGAACAAGCCCGCCGCAGGCGCCGCCCCCCCCCCCCGCCACCCACCCGCCCACCCCACCCACCCGCACTCCCACTGTCAGTGCCGTCGATTACGGTAAGTCACCAGTAATCACGCCGGCAATCAACCGCACCCAGGGGGAGAAATGGCCTACACCAAAAAGCAAAGGCCGCAAAAGCGACCCAACCACCCCAAGCGACCCAACCCACCCACCCGCAACACCACCCTCCGCCGAACCCTCCGCCGCGAAGCCCCCAGCACTGTCGCCCTCATCGCCGACGAGCACGACTTCACCGCGATGCGCGGCTACCGCACCTTCCCCTTCGACGACCACGCCAGTTACCTACGGCAGGTCGAATCCCTCCTCAAAACCCTCGCTTCCCAGCAGCTGCACACCACCGTCGCCCTCTTCGACCCGGAGGACTTCACGGACTTCTGCGCGGAAGAGGGCCTCGCCCCCGACGACCCCACCAGCCGCAGCCGCTACACCGCTGAAATTGCCGCCCGCGGCACCGGCGTCCGCTACACCGGACAGCCGATCGACCGGCTGCTGCCCCAGCTCATCAGCAAGGCGGTCCGCCAGGCCACCTGGGAGTACGCGACGATGCTGCTCGCCGGCCTCGGAGAGTGCGCCGACTGCGGTCAGGACATCGGCCGGGCAGCCTTCGACCAGGCCTCCAGCATCCTGATGCGGCTGCTCGAAGGGGCAGGACCGGGCGAACACCACCTCGTGTGCAGCGTCCCGGCCCCCGATGAACAGCTCCTCGCCGTCCTCCACGCCGAGGGAGTCACGGCTGTACCCGCCCAGCTGGACGCGTCCGAGGGCGCGGAGTTCGTCACCGTCCTCGCGGCGGGCATCGCCCTCGAAGGCGCCGGGGGAGTGGTGCTGCGTACGAGCGCTCCCGGCACCCCGGACCACCTACGCGGCTGGCGGCTCCACCAGGGCGGCCTGCTCCCGCTGACCGCGGGCGAGGTCTTCAGCGCCTACTGCACGGACGCGGACACCGGCGAACCACTCTCGCCGGAGCCCGGCGTGGAGTACTGCGCGGGTTTCAACATCGCCACTCCCGAAGACCCGGGCCTCCACCACGGAACGTAAACGCAACCGTCACCACGCACGCACGACGAGGGGGCTCCCTACCGCCCCGGCAGGAAGCCCCCTCGTCCCATCTACACGCGCTACACGCGCCTACTCCCCAGACAGCACCGTCTGCGCAGCCACCCGCGCCTCTTCCGCAGTGTCCGAGGCCCGCGCGGCAGCGGCAGCCCGCTCGCACTGCGCGAACGTGTACTTCGCCAGCATCGCCCGCACATACGGAATCGACGCCGCACCCATCGACAGCGAGGTCACACCAAGACCGGTGAGCACACACGCGAGCAGCGGATCGGAGGCAGCCTCACCACACACCCCACAGCTCTTGCCCTCGGCCCGAGCGGCCTCGGCCGACATCGCCACCAGATCCAGCAGCGCCGGCTGCCATGGATCCTGGAGCCGCGACACCGCACCCACCTGACGGTCGGCGGCGAACGTGTACTGCGCGAGATCATTGGTCCCCAACGAAAGGAACTCGACCTCCTGCAGGATCGAACGCGCCCGCAGCGCGGCGGAGGGAATCTCCACCATCGCCCCGAACTTCGCCTGCAACCCGGCCGCGCGGCAGGCGTCCGCGAACGCCCTGGCGTCGGTGCGGTCGGCCACCATCGGCGCCATGACCTCCAGGTACACCGGCATACCCTCGGCAGCCTTGGCCAGCGCGGTCAGCTGCGTGCGCAGCACGTCCGGGTGGTCCAGCAGGCTGCGCAGCCCACGCACACCGAGCGCCGGGTTCGGCTCATCGGCAGGAGTCAGGAAGTCGAGCGGCTTGTCGGCACCGGCGTCCAGCACCCGCACGACCACTCGGCCCTCGGGGAACGCCTCGAGCACCTTGCGATAGGCCTCGACCTGCTTCTCCTCGGAAGGCGCCTGCTTGCTGTCGTCCAGGAACAGGAACTCCGTACGGAACAGCCCCACGCCCTCGGCGCCGGCAGCCACCGCGGCCAGCACATCGGCGGGACCGCCGACATTGGCGAGCAGCGGCACCTTGTGCCCGTCCGACGTCGCACCCGGCCCGCTGGAAGCGGTCAGCGCCTCCTTGCGCTGCGCCGCGGCCGACTCCAGCTGACTGCGCTTCTCGGCGCTCGGCTCCACGAAGATCTCGCCCGTGCTGCCGTCGACGGCGATCAGCGTGCCCTCGGCCAGCTCACTGGCGCCCGGCGTCGCCACCACCGCGGGAACGCCGAGCGCCCGCGCCAGAATCGCGCTGTGACTTGTGGGCCCGCCCTCCTCGGTGACGAACCCGAGCACCAGCGTCGGGTCGAGCAGCGCTGTATCCGCCGGCGCGAGGTCCCGCGCGATCAGTACATACGGCTCGTCGCTGTCCGGCACACCGGGCATCGGCACACCGAGCAGGCGCGCCACGATCCGGTTCCGCACATCGTCGAGGTCGGCGACCCGTCCGGCCAGGTACTCGCCGGCGTTCGCCAGCAGCGCCCGGTACGCGGCGAACGCGTCGTACACCGCACGCTCGGCGGTGCTGCCGACGGCGATGCGCCGCTCCACGTCGGCCATGAGCTCCGGGTCCTGAGCCATCATGGCCTGTGCCTCAAGCACGCCCTGTGCCTCGCCACCCGCCAGGTTGCCCCGAGCGATCAGGTCGGCGGCCACAGCTTCGACGGCTTTGTGAGCGCGCCCCTGTTCACGCCCCGCGTCCTCCGCCGGAATCTGCTTGGCCGGCGGCTCCAGGACCGCCGTGCCCATGTGCCGAACCTCGCCGATTGCCACACCGTGGCTCACGCCGACGCCTCGCAGTGTCTCCATTTGACCGTCTCCGATTGTGCGGCGGCCACGGCCGCCGCGATGGATGTGCAACTCGCCGTCTCCGCGGCGCCGGTGTCACTGCCAGCTGAAGAGGGTGTCCCCGGCCTTCACATCGCCGTTCTCGCGGAGAGCGGAGAGGGAGTCGGCCGTGGCCTCGAGTGCCACGATCGGACAGATGGCGGACTTACCGGCGGCCTCGACGGCCGACGGGTCCCAGCGCACCACAGCCTGCCCGCGCTGAACAGTGTCGCCCTTGTTGACGAGCAGCTCGAAGCCCTCGCCATTGAGCTGCACGGTGTCGATACCGAGGTGGGTCAGCACGCCGTGACCCTCGTCGTCGACGACGACAAAGGCGTGCGGATGCAGGGAGACCACGATGCCGTCAACGGGGGAGACGGCCTCCGACGGCTCACGCACGGGATCAATAGCGGTACCGGGGCCGACCATCGCGCCGGAGAACACCGGGTCCGGCACCTCCGCGAGTGCGATGGCACGTCCGGCAAGAGGGGACGTCACTGTGGTCATGGGGCCTCCCAAGGCCGGAGATTCGTACGGCGTCGACACCGTCTGTCCGGGACAACGCGCTGCTCAGAAGGGTAGGTCATAAGAAGTGTCAGTTCCGTGAGCCGTCTGCCCGCCGATGCACCCGGACGCGCGCCGGAATCGATTTGCCTCGGCTCTAGGCGGCCTGTACTGTCGTACCCCTGCCTGACCCCAACGCGACTCTGAGTCGGGGGTCGGCGGCGACTATCAAAACCTTTGCTATCCCTGATTCTTCTTCCGTGTGTTTGCGGAGACGGTGGTTGGGAAGAGCGAAAAGCCTGATAGAATATGGATACACCGAAGGGAAGCGCCCGGAGGGCCTGTGAAAAGGGCCTGAAGGAAGCGTCCGTTCCTTGAGAACTCAACAGCGTGCCAAAAGTCAACGCCAGATATGTTGATACCCCGGCCTGATGCAGTCTGTGTCAGGTTGG
>NZ_JBIUBL010000048.1:0-40287 GCF_044548015.1 Streptomyces sp. NPDC052236
TATCGCGCGGTCAGTCGTCCTCCCGTGCACGCCTTCGTCCCCGTCGCGCCCGCCGTGCCTCCTCTGCCGCAGCCGCCTCAAGACGCAGGGGGCAGAGGGCATCGAGCGTCATCTCGCGCAGCCGCTCCCGCAGATCCTTGCGTGGAGGCAGGAGATTCCTCCCCTTCGCGTGTCGCTCCACGGTGCGCCGGCTGACATACAGCATGGCCGCCACGGCCCCGGAGTTCCCCTGGTACTGCATGAGTAGGAACGCCATCTGTTCCTGCGTGCTCTGCGGCATGAGCCGGGCACAGGCCTCCTTGTCAGCGTGGGCGAGATCGCGGTGAGAGTTGCAGGTGAAGTGCTTTTCGCGGGACATGGGGCCAAGCCTGGGCGGGTTCTCCTGTGGATACGGGACGCGCCGTTGGAAGGCATGGTTTGGCCGAACGGCTGGGCGCTATCTCTCCAGCTCGGACAGCAGCTGCTCCCGCTCGACTGCCTCTTGCTGCAGGACGGCCTCGTGCACGGCAGTGTCCCGGCGTTCCTCGATGGCGACTTGCACGAGCTGGGCGAGGATGTCGGGCGGGAGTGCCTCGGCCTGCGTGGTGCCGGCGGCGGTGAACGAGCGGCGGTCGGTGGCCTTGGTCGGGGCCACGGGCAGCTCGTACCGCTCGACTTGGGCCTCGGTCACCGCGACGCGTACGAGCTCCGAACGGCCGCCGTGGGCGGCCGCGAACGCGGCGACGTCCTCGGCCAGGGCGCGCGGCAGGTGGGTCCCCGAGGGATCGAGATCCCCGACGTGGAGGATGCACAGGCCCCTTGGATCTCTCGCGGCGCGCAGGGCAGCGGCGCGCTTGCCCGGCAACGAGTCGAACCCGCCGCCGCTGAAGACCGGCACGCTGTACGGTCCGGCGAGGCGGGCCAACTGCTCAACCATGCCTACGGCTTCGCACCACAGCTCAAGTCGTACTGGCTGGCCCTCCTGGCGGTCGCGGCGGTACGACTCCGCGGCCCGGTACATGGCGGCCCGGAACGCCATGGGGCCGGCGAAGGCCAGAGGCGACTCGGCCCTTGCTCCGGAGTCGTCCCGGATCACCTCCCACGGGATCCGCCCGGACCGGCGGGCCATGCCGAGGACTTCGACCAGGCGCTTGTAGGCGCGCTCGGTCTTCGGCAGCACGTCGGCGGACACGGCGGCATAGAAGGCTTGCCGGATGCTGATCGGCAGGTGTCCGGCGTAGCGATCGAGGATGGCCTCGATGGACGCCAGGAGCTCAAGTGTGTGCAGGCGGGGCTGCCAGTCCGGCTGGTAGCCGCGAGGGCGCTTGTCGGGCACGGGAGCCCCCTCTCGGGAAAGGACGCCATGACGTCCCTCTCCCAGCATCCCGCGTGCGAGGCGGGCGGCACCAGGCCGCCTTGTGCTGCGGTCGGACGATAGGCCGGATGATCACTCATGGGGGATTCGTCGGCTTGATGTTCAATCCTCAGCGCGGCGTCTGGCATTCTGTGCGGGAATCCGAGTACCTACGGGGAAGCCACGGAGGCTCTCTTGACCATGACCCCTGCCCAGCGATCCGCCACTAGCGTGGCGGCCTCGGCCACCGGCCCGAAGTTCATCATCGTCATCCAGCAGAAGGGTGGCGCGGGCAAGTCGACGATAACTGTCAACCTTGCCGCGGTGAGCGGGCGCAGCAGCATCATGCAGAACGACATCGAGGACGCGGCCGTCGTCGCGGCCGGCGTCGACCCCCAGGGCAGCCTGGAGGACTGGGCCGATCGCGTCCCGGAGGAGGCCCTGCCGTTCGACTACCTCGTCACGCGGGGGAAGGTCGGCGTGCTGACCGACCTCAAGGACAACCCGGCCCGCAAGCGCGTCATCGTCGACACTCCCGGCTTCATGGAGATCGACCCGGACGCGGCCTGGGGCGCGGATCCGCTCGGGGAGAGCCGGGTGGCCGACGCGCTGCGGGAGGTCCTGGAGCTCGCGCACCTCGCGATCGTGCCGATCACTCCTGAGTGGCTGTCCTGGAAGCCTGCGGAGTTCACGATCGAGCGCATCCTCAAGCCGCGAGACATCCCGTTCGTCGTCGTGATCAACCTGCACGATCCGCGCGACGGCGACACGGCGCTGGACAAGGTGAAGACGTGGATCGATGAGCGTGGGTACCCGCGCATGGCCGACCCGATCCGCAAGTACAAGATCCACGCTCATGCGGCCGAGAACGGGCTGACGGTCGTGGAGTACAAGGAGAGCGGCACCGCGCTCCGGGCCCGGGAGGACTTCATGAGCCTCGCCCTCTGCGTTGAGCAGGCGCTGTAATGGGGCGCCGCATGGAGACCGGGAAGCCACCCGCCGGGAGTGGGCACCGCCGCCCGGAGACGACGACTGATCTCGTTCTCAAGCTGCCGGCGCCGCCGGAGCATCCGATCGCGAGCACCCCCGTTCTGATCACTGAGGAAGAGGACGTGTTTGTCCGCTGCGAGGTGGCGATCGAGAACCTCAAGGTCGCGTTCTGGGCAGCTGGTAAGGCGCTGGAGATCATCAGGCAAGGGCGGCTGTACCGGGCCGAGTACACATCGTTTGACGACTACTGCGACCAGCGCTGGGGCATGAGCCGCGGGCAGGCTGACAAGCTGATTCGCATGTGGCGGATCGCTCAGGCCATGTTCGAATCCATGCCGTTTGATTCGAACGATCCCACTCGAATTCGAGTCAAAAAGCTGAACCAGGCCGTGGTGTGGGAGCTCGTTCCAGTCGCCGAGGGATACGACATAGAGACGGCCACGGCGGTCTACCGGACCACCGTCGAAGCTGATGACGGGCCCGTCACCGCTGAGGTGGTGAGGAGCGTCGTCCGAAGCGTCGTGAAGACGCTCTCCAAGGGCGAAGGCGTCGACCAGGACGCCCTCGCCAGGGCAGTCCATGCCGCCCTCCAGCAGGCGGTCCCGAGGAAGCCGACGGCGTCAACGAAGAGGACCGACGCGAAGCAGAAGGCTGCCCCCGCCGACTCAACGCCCACCCTGCCCTGGGATTCACCAGAGGCTTTGGATCGTCTGTTGCGGCAGCACATGGCTGCGGAGGATCGCATCACCCTCGGCAAGATGCTCATGGAGGGCTGATCCCGCAGCCTCCGGGGATTTATGCAGGTCAGGGCCGTAACGCTTCCGCGTTGCGGCCCTGCGTTTCACCTGCGTTTCAGTCCGCGTTTCAGTCCGCGTTTCAGTCCGCGTTTCACCGGAGCTGTGGTCAGCCTGCCCAGACGATGTCGAGGACGTAGAGGTGGGGCGGCTCGGTGCGGTTGATCCAGTAGAGGACGGTGAGCGCGCCCACGGTGGCGGCTCGCACATCGGCGCCTTCGGGATCTGAGGTGTCCCACTGAGGCCAGTGGAGCGGAGCCCGGGAGGCGATGTCGAGAATGTCGCCCACCAGCTCCTGGACCACGGGATCGAGCGCGGCAAGGTAGCTGGAGGCGACGGGGGAGAGCCGGGCAGGCCAGGACTGGTCGCTCACCGGCGCGGGCCGAGGACGTCTTCGAGCGGGACGCCGTCGGAGGTGTCGCAGCCGCCAGAAAGGAAGGCGTCGACGGTGGGCGCGGTGTCGAGACGGCGCTGCCAGGTGGCGATGGTCTCGTACACCTTCGCCAGGTTGAGGGACTGACGTGCCGTCTCCAGGGCCTGCGCCCACTCCAGATCCCACGCGGGCAGCCAGCGGTCGGCGCGCGGCGAGTCGGCGATGCGGGCGCGCAGTTGGGCGCCTGCGGTCGGCGAGGGCGGGGGAGCAGGTGAATCGATCGGCTGCGCGGTCATCGTGGGGTGCCTCCTTCGGGGGCGCTTGGGAACACGGTACGCCCGGCGCGCGGGGCACCGGGCGGGGTCGTGTGGACCGGGCTTCAGTCCTCGAGGGGGATGTCGTCTTCGCCGGGGCCGTGGTGCATCCAGTCGTAGGCGGCTGCCGCCTGGAGCCAGATGTCGCGGGCGAGCTCGTGCGGGCCGGTGGGGACGTACGGCTCGGTGTGGGGGAGCGCGGCGTCGTACGGCACGACCGTAATGATGGTGCCGGAGACGTGGGCGGTGCTGTCCATCTGGCTGCGCAGTCCGCTGGCAATGCCGTCGGCCTGGTGGTGCTTGTCGTACGGGCCGATCCGCAACGCCGGGTGGCCGGGTCGGGTCAGCCGCAGCGCGTGGCGGGTCTCCCCCGCGGCGGCCGCCCGGCGCTCGGCCATGAGGTCGGCGACGCCGTGATGGTCGATTTCGACGGCACCGAGCTTGACGGCGCGAGCCCGCTTGGGCGGGGTGATGTCGTAGTGCCAGCGGTAGCCGTGGTCTTGGAACCAGGAGCGGCGCAGACCGAGCTGTGCGGCGAAGGTGTGGAGCTCTTCGCGGGTGTCGGCCACCAGGTGGCACCAGTTGGTGTGCCGCAGTCGCCGGGCCTTGGCGATCCGCGTGTAGTCCTTGATCTCATCTACGTAGACGGGCATGGCGTCACCTGCCATTCGTGGTGGTGAGTTGGGCGGTGACCGCGTCCAGGGCACTGGTGGGCGGGGTCCAGAACTTCAGCGCGCCCCGGCACGGGATGGGTTCGTGGAGGAGTTGGATGTCGGCGAGCTGCCAGTGGTAGGTGCCGGCCTCGCCCCAGGGGCGGCAGCATCCGGTGTCCCGGTGGAATGAGGCGAGGGTGGCGACGGCGAGGATCGCGCCGCGACGGCGGGGCCACTTCGTGGAGTCGATGCCCTGGGGGAGGACTGCCCGCCGGTCGGGTGAGGCGCTCGCGTGGAGCAGAACCGGGGTGCCCAGTTGGACGTCAGGTACGGGCCACCTGCGGTTCTCGGTCGTCTTACCGCCGTACAGGATGGCGTCCAGCCACGGCTGTTTGACGCTGAGGGCCTTCATCAGTTGGGTCTCCTGGTTGACGGCCGGACGGCCAGTCGCGTGAGTTCTGGACAGGGGAGGGGCGGGGGCCCCGCAGGTGCGGGCCCCCGCCTGGGGTGTTCAGAACGGCGGTTCCTCGCCGGGGTACCTGCCGGTGGCCCACGGGTCGTCCGGGTCGGCGGCGGCCGGAGTGTCGTCCCGGCCGGGCTGCGGGGAGTACGCCAGGCAGAGGTTGCGCTCGCGGTGGTCGTCGTCGTAGGTGAAGCCGCTGCCGTGGCATACGCAGTCGCTGCCGTGCGGGTCTTCCGGCTCGCCGCGGTTGCACCACACCGGTTCCTGGTGCAGCGGCACGCCGTCGTCGGCCTGCCAGGTCAGGATCGCCATGGCCTCGCCGGATCCGCCGCACCCGCCGGGGCAGTTCGGCGGGTGCGGCTCCGGGCTTTCCTCCCACTGCTGGTACTGCTCGCGCAGCCACTCGCGGGCGGGCTGGGCAGGGCGGGTGACGAGCCAGTCGGCGCGCCGCACGGCGTTCGCGGCCTGCCCGGCGTCGGCGGCGGCCCGAGAGTTGTCCGGGTCGGCGAGCGCGAACAGATCCGCGACGACCGCCCGGAGCAGCAGAGCGGTGCGCCGTCGGTCGGCGAGGTAGTCGGGGTGGAAGTGTTCGGCGTCGCCGCGGACGCGGGTGTATGAAGCCCAGAACTGTTCTTGGGCGAGTTCGGTGATCAGCCGGGAGATCGACGGCATCGGGTTGTACGCGGTGTGGGTCTGGGCTGTCAGTGCCGGCGGTGCTGCCTGGAGGGTGTCGGTCATGATGGGGTTCTCCTCGTTCCGTTGGTTCGGGATGGGGCAGGGCCCGGGGCGGCCGGTTTTTCCTTGGCCGGGATGGCGGCCGCCCCGGGGCGGACTCAGCCGGAGAGGCGGACCGGCATGAGCAGGTAGCGCAGCGCGCCGTCGGGTGCGCCGTCGGCGTGCAGCAGGGCGGGCTTGGTCGGGGCGACGAAGTTGAACTGGACCTTGTCGCCTCCGATGGCGGCGAGGCCGTCCAGGAGGTATCCGGGGTTGAAGGCGATGCTGATGTCGTCGCCGGTGAGGTCGGCGTCGACGCGGTCGACGGCCTGGGCGTCGTCGCTGCTGCCGGCCTCGATGGTGACGGTGCCGGGCTCGAAGCCGAGCCGGAGCGGGGTGTTGCGTTCGGCGACCAGGGCGACGCGCTTGACGGCTTCAGTCAGCGCTGCGGTCTCCACGGTCGCCTGGGCACTGAACTCGGTGGGGAACAGGTTCTTGTACTGGGGCAGGTCTCCTTCGAGGTCCCGGGTGGTGGTGCGGCAGCGCTCGCCGGTGAGGCCGAACGTGCCCTGTTCGCCGGGGAGGGCGACGGTGATCTCGTGGTCGGCAGCGAGGGCCTTGGCGGTGTCCAGGAGCGTCTTGGCCGGGACCAGGGCGTGGGCGTCGTCGGAGGTGTCGGTCGTCAGCCGGTCCCAGGGCAGGGAGCGCACGGCGAAGCGGTAGCGGTCGGTGGCGGCCAGGGTGAGGGTGTCGCCGTCGGCGGTGATTCGGACGCCGGTGAGGACGGGCAGGGAGTCGTCGCGGCTGGCGGCCACGGCTACCTGGGCGACGGCGGCGGCGAACTCCTTGCCGGACACGGTGCCGGAGGCGGCCGGGGTGGTAGGCAGGGTCGGGTACTCCTCCAGCGGCAGGGTGTGGAGGGTGTAGCGGGTGGCGCCGGATTCGACAGCGAGACGCGCGCCGTCGGAGGACAGGTGGACTTCGTGCCGCAGGACGCGGGTGATGTCGGACAGCAGGCGGCCGGAGACCAGCACGCTGCCCGGGTCGGCGATGTCGGCGGCCGCGCTGGCGTAGGCGGACGCCTCGAAGTCGAAGCCCGCGATGTTCAGTTGGCCGTCGGCGGCGGTGAGCTTGAGGCCGGCCAGGACCGGGACAGGCGGGCGGGACGGCAGGGCGCGGGCGGCGAAGGCGACGATGTCGGCGAGCACGCTGTGATCGATGGTGAGCTTCATCAGGGGGTTCTCCTTCAGGCGTTGGCGTGGACCGGGGCGGTGAGGTGGCTGCGCAGGTGCGAGTCGCGCACGTACTCCAGCTCGGCCTTGACCTTGCTCGTGCGGCGCCAGGTGCAGGCGCTGCAGCGGGCGACATAGCCGGTCCTGCCGGTGCAGCCGGACTTGGCGTCCCTGGGCTTGCCGGTGCTGGTTACGGGGTGGGTGCAGACCGTTCCGGAGTCGTGGACGGGCTTGATCGTGGCCGTGATGCGGGCCATCGGCAGCTTCTCCTTCGGCGTGGTGGCGGGCGCTGGGAGGGGCGGGATGTCGAGGGGGAGCGGCACGTCGTACGGCACGACGGCGGCCGCGGGGAGGGACGGCGCGAGCTGCGGTTCGGTCGGGACGGCGAGCGCGGCCACGGCTGCGAACGCGAGCTGGCCAGCCTCTTCGAGTGCGGCCGCGCGGGTGAGGGCGGCGGTGACGCGGTGGTGGGCGCGATCAAGATGCAAGTGGCAGCCCTGGCACATCGCGACCAGATTCGCCTCTAGGCAGTCTTCGGGCTGGTGGTTGAGGTGGGCGGTGGTGAGGATGACCAGCGAGCCGGTGCCGTACGCAGGCTGGTCGTGGACGTTGGGGCAGCGGCCGGAGTGGGTACCGCGCCCGCACTCGCCGGTGCAGGCGCAGCGCCACCCAGCCGCGTCCTTGACGGCGCGGGAGATCTCCGGCCAGTCGTCGGGGTAGCGGTTGCGGTTCTCGGGGCGGATCGGCATCTCAGCCCTCCTTCGCCGTGACCGTGATGAGGCGGCCGATCCTGACGACGCTGTGGCTGGCGAATCCGTGCGTGCCGCCCTTCACCGGAGTGAGGGTGATGGCGCCTTCCACCTGGACTTCCCACTGCGCGAGTGGGAGGTCGACGCCGGCCGGGGGCGGGACCAGGCGGGCAGCGAATCCGACGCGCAGCAGGAAGAGGGCCAGGCGCTCGTTGTACGCGGCGGCGTTCTCGGTCTTGGCCTGTGGAGGGTTGGTGGCCGCTGCCCAGTTGCGCAGGGGCCGGGTCTCGTCATGCTTTGGCCCGTATGGGCGGGGGTGGTGCAGGTCCCAGGCCGGGTCGGTGTCGGCCGGGCGGGTGGCGGCGATGACCGCCTCCAGCCGCCCGTCCAGCAGCCGTGTGGTGTAGAGCAGGGCGTATGCGCCCCAGCCGGGGGCCGCCCCGCCGGTACGGGCCAGGGTGACCCGGCCCGTACCGGTGAGCAGCTCCCGCCCGGCGTGACGCCTCGGAGGTAAGGCGGCCATCGTTACCCGGCCTGCCGCAGCTCGGGGACCTGGTCCCGGTTGTTCCAGGCGTCCTGGACCTGCTTGGAGATGGTGCCGCGATCCGCCACCTCGTAGCCGTTGCGGCGGGCCCAGGCGCGCATCTGTTCCCGCTGGCCCTTGCCGACGGGCAGCGCGGCGGCCTGCGTGGGCTTGCCCGTCTTGGCGGTCTTGAGCTTGGTCTCGGCCTCGGCCAGCTTCCGCTTGAGCGCCGCGATCTCGGCCTCGGCTTCGGCCACCTGCGCCTCGCTCTTACGCAGCTGCACCAGCTCGGTCAGGGCGGTGCGGGCCCGGCTGGCAAGCGTCTGCGCCTTCTTGGTGTCGTGGCTCTCGCCCCAGACCAGCGCCTCCAGGAGCTCTTCCAGGGACTTGCGGGCGTGGGCGGCGGTCAGGCCCTCGGCTTCGGCGAGCGCTGCGATCTCGCCGGTGCTCATGCCGGTCTGCTTGGCGATGTCGGCGGCCGGGGTGCCGGCCTTGAGCATGTCGATCGCGGCGGCGGTGTAGGCGTCGGTGGTGGTCATGCCTTCTCCTGTTCGGTGGTGGCGTCAGCGGCGAACTCGCTGCGCAGCTCGGTGCGGCGGTCGGGGTCGGTGGCGGCCCAGATGCCGTGCTCGGTGTGCTCGGGGTTGTCCAGGGCCCAGGCCAGGCACTTGACCCGGACCGGGCAGGCCAGGCAGAGCGCCCGGGCGAAGGCCTCGTCTTCGGCGGTGAACCACCACTCGGGGTCGGCGTCCGGCTGGCGGCACGGCTCGCTGCCGGTCAGCGGCGGATAGGGAGCAAGGCGCGTCGTCACTGGGAGCCGCCTTCCAGCAGGGCCTCGATGGGCTGCCAGGTGTCGAGCCGGTACACATCCAGGCCGGTGATCAGCAGCTCGTCGATCTCGCTGTCGGGGTCGTCGGCGTCGGAGACGAGGACGCGTGGGGGAGCGGCGAGGCGAGCGTGGATGGCCAGGCGCCGGGCGGGAACGTCGCCGTCGGGGTCAACGTCCGGCTGCACGGACCAGACCTGGCCGGGGGCGGCGAGCAGCAGCGGATCGCCGTCGCTGGCCCGCTCGCACGCCAGGCGCAGCGCGACGTCGGGATGCAGCTGGTCCTGGCGGACGAAGTTGGCGGCGAGCTGCCGCACAAGGCGGGCGGCCTGGTGCGGGCCGAGGATCACATCGAGGGGCAGTGCGTCGCTCACCGGACACCCTCCTCTGTCTCCGCACCGTCCGCGGGCGACTCGGGATCGGCCTCGATGCGGCCGGCCATCCAGCCGACCAGCGCCTCACGCCGCCGGGCCAAGTCGGCTCCGTCCACCACGACGGCGGACTCAACCTGCCGCAAGGCACTGCCGATCACCGCGTCCAGCTCGCCGGCCTTGCGGTTGCGCCCACGGCGGCGGGTGGCGGGGCGGGCGGGGCCGTGGCTGACAGAGGCCAGGAGCGTGCGGACGGCCGCGCTGTGGCGGGCGTACTCGGAGCTCGCGGGGAGTCCGCAGTTCCAGCAGTCGGCCTCTTCGCCGACCCAGCTGACGGAGCAGGGGGAGCAGATGAACGCCCGGCCGGCGGCGGGGAGGGGGAGGCGGCGGCGCTGGCCGATGCTGCGCATGATGGCGGCGACCGCTGCCGGGGTGTGCTGGAGTCGGGTGGTCACGGTGCGGTCCTCTCGGGGGTGGTACGTGGCGGCGGGCATCAGGCGGCCAGCCGGAAGGTGCTACGGATCACGCGCGGGAGTCGACGGCCGCGGCGGCCACGGCCCTTGGCGCGGTACATCGCGGCGTCGGCGGCACCCAGAGCGGCCGACAGGGTCGCGGTGGGCAGGTCGGCCAGGCGCGCGACGCCGATCGAGGCGCCGACCTTGAGCAGCTGCCCGTCGTGCTCCACCGGCTGGCACAGCAGCGTGCGGAGCTCGGCCAGGCGCTGGTCCAGGTCGCCGTTGTCGACCAGGGCGACAACGAACTCGTCTCCTCCGAGGCGGCCGGCGGCCCCGCGGCCGCACCAGGCGGCAAGGCGGTCGCCAGTCGCGGCGAGGATCGCGTCACCGGCGGCGTGGCCCACGCGATCGTTGATCCGCTTGAAGCGGTCCAGGTCGATGAGGACGACTGCGGCGTTGCGGTGGGCGGTGATCCGCCGGGCCCGGCGCGTCCACCCGGCGCGGGTGAGCAGGCCGGTCAGCGGGTCGCGGCGGGTACGGGTCAGGCGGCGGTACAGGAGCCCGGCATGGACGGCCCAACCGGCCGCCAGCACGGCCGGTATGAGCGTCTGGAGCGACAGCCCCAGGTGAGACATCATGGGAGACCTCTCGTCTCGTACGGGATGAGTGGGCCCCGGGGCGGTCGACGGTTTCTCAGGCCAGTGACGGCCGCCCTGGGGACGCTTCTATCGGTCGGACCGCAGCTCGGGGTCCTGGGCCTCGGGGCGGTCCCAGTAGCCCTCGCCATAGGCGCACTCGGTGGTGGGGCAGCTGTCGTTGTGGTTGCACTGGTCGTGCGGGACGATCCGTCCAGACCGCCACTCGCTGTACTCCTGGCGGACGTAGTCGCGCGAGCGGCCGTCGGCGTACTCGATCGCGTGCGGCGGGGTGCGGCCGATCCGGCCGCCGAACGCCCGGTCGTGGGTGCGCAGTTCGAAGGCGGCGGTGTCGGCGAGCTGGGCCGCACGGTCGTCGGCGAGGGCAGCGCGGTCGAGGAACGCGGCCTTGCGGAGCACCAGGTGCCGCAGCTCGCGGGCGGTGCGGCGGCTGCCGGTCAGGGAGGCGGACAGGGTGACCAGGGCGTCCTTCTCCCTCTCCAGGGCAGGGGCGTCGGCGTACGCCGTGTCAGGCGGGGTGGGGCGGTTGGGCATGAGAGCTGTCCTTTCAATCAGGGGTGCGGGGGTCATTCGCCGGCGGCGCGGGCACGGGCGGCGGCGGCCAGCAGCGCGGTGTGGATCTGCGCTTCCTGGCGGGTGAGCCGGTCGTTCCAGCGGGGCACGCTGCGGGCGCCGGTGACCTGCAGGAGGTGGTGGTTGGCGCGGCGGGCGGTGTTGTGGGTGCCGGTGCCGGAGCGGATCAGGGAGAGCTCGGCCCCGCGGACGCACACCTGGCCGAGGGAGTTCTCCAGTCGACGCTGGGTCCAGCCGCGGTGCCCGATTTCCTCGCTGGTGGCTTCGAGGAAGCTGCTGGCGAGGATGGCCCGGCCGGTGGGTCGAGTCGGCGGCGCCTGCTCCAGTTGCGGCACCGGGCTGCTGCTGGTGCCGAAGACGAGCTGCCAGGTGAGAACGATGACTTCGCGCAACACGACGGCGGTGGCGTACGCGGTGGCTTTGAGCAGCCACCAGGCGGCCCGTCCGGCCAGGCGGCCGCCGGCGGTCGCGGCCTGCTTGGTGAACTGCGCGATGGGGGAGGGGGCGTGCGGGTCGGGCGGGCAGGGGCCGGTGACGATCCCGGCCTGCGCGACGAGGGTGTCGGTGTCGGGCAGATTGAACGGCCGCCGGGCCGGCGCTTCTTCGGCGAGCGCGGCCGCCAGCTCTTGGACGAGCGCTTCGGCGAAAGCCGCGTCGACCGCCGCAGCGAGCGCGGCCTCCGACCGGAATGTGCTCGGGATTGTCGTCACCGCTGCTGTCCTTTCTCGGCCTGGGCACGGTCGTAGGCGGCGAGCGCGTCCCGACCGGTGTCCGTGACGCGCAGGAAGTGCGGGTGGCTGCGGTGCGGGTCGTCGGGGGAGGTAGGGCCATCGCTGGTCAGGACGTCGCCGCAGTCGTCGATCGAGGCGGCGCAGCCCAGGCCCTCCAGCGCGGTCTGGTCGCTGGCCGGCGTCATCGCGTGGACGGAGCCCTTGGGGTGCGCCACGGCCTGGCGCAGGGCGGCGATCCTGTTGGCGGTGAGCCGGTAAGCCATGGCCCCTGCTCTCCTACTTCGCGGCCGCGATGAGCGCGGCGACGGTTTCGGCCCCGTGGTGCCATGCCTGGTCCAGCGCGTACGCGCCGTTCATGCCGTGGTCGGCGAGCTTGAAAAAGCGCTCCTTGCCGGTGGCCTTCGCCAGGCGGTGCAGGACGCCGTCGGGCACCCGGCGGTCCGCGATGTAGTGCGTGATCCCGGAGACGGCCAGCGCGCCCGCGACGGCGCCCGGGTGCAGGCGGATGCCGACGGCGCGGGAGCCGGCCACCAGCACCAGGCCCTGGGTGGCGGTGTAGGTGGCGCAGTGCCAGGCGCATGCCCGGCGGCCTTCCTTGGTGCCGTTGACCGTCTCGGCCTCGGTCTTTTCATCGGTGGTGGTGACCGGGGCCTTGTCTGTGGCGCCCTTGGCCTGTGCGCAGTAGTCGGACTGGACCCAGTGGTCGGCGACGTCTGCGGCTGCCCGCAGCAGGGCGTAGGCGACGGTGAAGTTCGTGGCGCGACGCGTCATGCTGGTGTTCTCCTCGTTCCGTTGGTTCGGGATGGGGCAGGGCCCGGGGCGGCCGGCTCTTCCTTGGCCGGGATGGCGGCCGCCCCGGGGCGAACTCAGGTAGAGCTGGAAACCCAGGCCCGGATCTTGAGTCGGCTGACGTCGAGCCGGGCACCGCGGCGGTGCCGGATCGCGTCCTCGGTGTCGACGTCGGCCAGCGCCTGGGTGCGGGCGGCGGTGTAGTCGGCGTCGTAGTGGAACAGCTGGACGCCCTTCGGCTGTCCGTCGTTGGTGACCATGGGGATTTCGATCAGCCATCGCGCCATGGCGTCCACCTCCTCGTCTCTCTCAGCCGGACCGGACTTTCCGATCCGCCGCACCGCCCCGGCGTACGGCCGAGGCAGCACGGCGGGCCGTCAGGCGGGCCGCAGCTCGTTCGTGTGGCACAGGACGGGACCGATGAAGAGCCCGATCCCGGATACCGTCCACCTGCCGTTTGTGAGGGGGCCCGGCGGCACCTCATCAACAATCCGGCCGGTCTTGCCGACTGCGCGCGGGTCGTCCTCGCAGGAGACGATGACCACCTGGTCCTTCGCCTTGAACGCCATGGAGTTGGTCCTTCCTTGATCGAGGTTGTTGTTCAGCTCGGCCGTGGACGACCCGCCCGGGGGCTTTGTCAGCTGTCTTCGGCGAGCTGCTTGAGGTTGCGGCGGATGTAGTCGCGGTTGAAGTCGAGGGCTTCCACGGCGTCGACCTGGCGGCAGTTGCCGCCGTCGATCTCATCGGCAACGGCCTGCCAGAACTTGCGATCGGCCTCGGCCCGGTCCTGCTCTCGCTGCTTCTTCGCGGCCACCAGGCGCTCCTTGGCGGCGGCGATGGTTTCTGGGGTGGGCTTCTTCTTCTCGGTGGTCACTGCGTGCTCCGTCTCGGATGTGAGGGACGATGGGGCTGCCCCCTGCTCCGGTCAGGAGCGGGACGGGAGGCCCGGGGCGGCCGGCGAGGTTGGTAGCCGGTGACGGCCGCCCCGGGGCAGCGCTACCTGCTGGTGGCCGGGGTTTCGGAGACCGGGATGGTGGCCTCGGCAGCGGACGCCACCAGGCGCATGGTGCTCAGCGTGTTGTCGGCGGCACCCACCAGGTGGTTGGCGAGGGTGTCGTAGCCGTCGCGGCGGGCCTGCGCCTCCAGGGCGCTGAGGTAGATCCAGGTGTGGTGCAGCTCGCCGTGCAGGTCGACCAGGCCGGGCTGAAAGGCATAGGGGTCGCTGAGCTTGGCGGCCTCCTTGAAGTGGTGCCCGGCAAGGCTGCGGTTCTTGTCGAACGCCTGCTTCTCAAGGACCTCGTTCAGCTGCTCGGTGGACTCGTAGACCAACGCCCTGCCGAAGAGGCCGTAGATGAAGGTCGTGATCCGGTTCAGCACTGTTGTCTCCTGACGTTCGTTGATGCTGGTGGCGCTGGCGTTTTCGCTTGCGGCATTGCTGGCGGACGGAGGGGACTACTTGCTGATGTGGCCGTGGCGGGTGTTGGTGACGACGTCCAGGTCGGACCGGCCGGAGACGCCGCGCAGCCGGATGTTGCCGTTGTGGGAGCGGGCCTCGATACGGCCACTGGCCGAGCGTGCGGCAGAGAGTTCGACGTTGCCGTTGTGCGTGATCAGCCGGGCCGCGCCACCGCCGTAACTGCGGACGTAGGTGTTGCCGTTGTGCGTCTCGATGTCAGCCCACTCCTGGACGGCCGCGATGTCGTTGTCGCCGTTGTGGCCGCGGACCTTGACCCGGCCGAGGATCCCGGCTCGGACGTTGCCGTTGTGGGTGTCGAGGTCGAGCGCGGCGAGCAGGCCGGTGATCTCCAGGTCGGCGTTGTACGACGTCATCTGGACGCCGGACCCGGCGGGCAGCGTGATCAGCACCTCGATCCCGCTGGACACTGCGGTGTTGCCCCCGCCGGTGATGACCCGGCCGTTGACGATCGTCACGCCGGTCACCGAGCCGGTCACGGTGCCGAAATTCTGGGAGACGGTGATCCGGCCGCCGCTCCTGGTGACCGTCTGGGTGAAGCCGCCACCGCCGGCACCCTGGACGTCCGGGACGACGACCGTGAGGCGGTTACCGTCCCGGCTGATCCGGGAGTCGCGGACCGCGTCGGCCGCCGCGCCGGTGGCGTCGTCGGTCCGGACGACAGCGGTGGCGACCGCGGCGGCCTGGTCGACGGTGACACGGACGATGCCCATCGGGCAGTTGACGGAGGCGAGCACCGGGCCGACTGCGGCGCGTGCGGGGGCGGGGAGGTTCTTCTCGGTCACAGGGTTCTCCTTGCCTGTTGGACGGATTCGGATGGTCGGGGCTGAACAATCTCCATGATGCCGTTTTTTTGTCGGCCTTACAAGAGTAGGCCGTTTTTTTGTCGGCACTACTTGGGTCATTGCGGGTGAGGCCGCGTACGAGATGGCGACTTCGGGAGTGGGTCGGTCAGAAGTCGATGCCGCTGATCAGCCCGGTGACTTTGGCGAGCCCGTCGTTCAGAGCGGGGGCGGCCGAGGTGCTGGCGAGGTAGAAGCCGAAGAGGGCGCAGACCGCGGCGTGGGCGGCACGCAGGCCCCACTTGCGGATGAGCAGAAAGACAACGACGGCCAGGAGCACGATCGGGGTGACGGACAGCATGGTCAGGTCCTTCCTCAGTCGGTGGCGGTCTCGGCGGGGCGGTCCTCCTGGACCACGTCGCCGCTGGTGGTGTTGGTGATGACCGAGTTGTTTTCGCCGGAGACCCGCACGGTGCTCACCGACTTGCCGCCGGTCTTCCCGGCCTTGGGCTTGGACTGCGGTCCCTTGCCCTGGCGGGCGCGTTCGGCGCGGCGTTCGGCGGCGGCCATCGCGGCGGCCGCGGGGCCAGCGCATTCGGTGCAGGTGATGGCGGTGCCGGGGATGGAGCCGGTGTCCTCGCACACCAGGCACTTCGGGCCTCGCTTCGGAGCCGTCACGCCGTACGCATTGCGGTACTTGGCGATCGAGGGGATCGCGGGTTCCGGCTCGGCCTTCGGCTTCGGCTTCGTCTCGGGGACGCCGCCGGCCTGCCAGGCCCAGGCGGCGCGCAGCGCGGCGGCGACCGGGACCATCGCGGCCTTCTTCATCCCGCGCCCGGCCCGGCGGCTCTGCTTGCGCACTGCCTGCTTCGCCTTCGACTTCGCCTTTCGTTTGGCGTACTTGGCGACGTACTTGGTGGCGGCGGCGAGCTCCTTGGCGTAGTCGATCGGCGGTGGGGATTCCTCGCCGAATCCGGCGTCGATGATCCACAGCCACTCGGGGTCCGGCTCGGCCCACAGCTGGAGGCGGGAGTAGGTGGCGAAGTGGATGCGCTGGATGCGGGGTTCGACCCACGCGTGATCGGGCCGGGTGGGGCAGTAGGCCCGTACGAGGTGGTCGACGCCCTCTTCGAGGACCAGCTGCAGGCCGGTGTCGGTTTTGCAGATCGGGCATGCCAGATCCTGTGCGAGCCACTTGATCCGGATGGTGTGGGCCGGGTCCTGCTCCAGGTACCGAAAACGGCGCTCGCAGATGATCCGGTGGTACCCGGAGGCCGGATCGGCGGGCCTGAACAGCTCGGGGAGCATTACGGACTCCTTTGGATCTTTCGGGCGGAACTGGGAGCGGAACCGGGAGGAACCCGCAGGTCAGGAGGGTGGAACGGGTGTGGAACCGGGGCCTGGAGGCGGAACCGGTTCCGGTCGGGGAGGGGGGTTCCGGCCCGGTTCCGAGCCGGTTCCACCCCTCTGACCTGCGGTTCCACACCGGTTCCGGTCGTGATCAGGAACCCGAGGGGGTCTCTCCAGTGATCACCTTGAGGTCCTTCAGGCGGTAGCCGCGGGGCTGGTCCTTGCGGAACTTCTCCAGCAGCCAGGTCTGCCCGGTCGGGGCGAGCACGGCGGTAATCGTCTTGCGCAGGCCGTCGACGCGGGCGGCCACGCGCTCGCCGTCGTCCTCGCCGTCGAACTGCTCCAGGCCCCACCGCGCGGGGTCGGCCAGGCCGAGCGCGTCGGCCAGGTCCTCCTGGGAGAGCCCGGCCGGTTCCTTGCCGTCGGCGAAGATCTGCCGGATGGTGGCGATCAGCTGCGGGACAGTGCCCTCCGGGCCTTCGGGCGCGAGCCTCTCCTCGCTCGCCTCCATCAGGTCCGCCAGCTTGATCGTGCTGAACGCCGCGGATTCGGCGTCGATGTCGACCAGGCCGGCCTTCGCCCGCTCGATACCGCGGCGCAGCAGCTCGTCGTCGCTGGTGATGCAGGCGCGGTAGGGGATGGGCTCGCAGTAGGTGCTGCCGGCCAGCACGTACGCCACGGAGGCATCGTTGATCTGGTCGCCCATGGCGGGAACGAGCCGGTCCGGCCGCCAGCCCTGGGCCATCGCGCCGCCACCGAGGATCTGCTGGACGTCGTCGTTGTCGCAGGCCGCCAGGACCTGGACACCCAGCTCGGTGACCCAGGTGTTGGCACCGATCTTCTCCTTGGTGACGCCCTGCCCGGCGATGGTCAGCGTCGCGTCGGACTTCGCGGAGGTCATCGCGAATTCCTGGAGCAATCCGTCCAGGTCCCAACTGACCTTCTTGCCCTCTTCGTCGATGTAGCCCTTCCGGCTTTCGCGAACCAGCGCGGGGAATTCGTCCACCACGACCTTGATACCGGGGCGCTTGCGGGAGGTCTCCCAGTTCAGGCCCATTCCGAGCCGGTCGAAAAGCGCCGGGCGGCCCTTTCCAATGTCCAGCGCCCACCACAGCGCCCGCCGCGCGTCCTCAGGCGTAGTAGCCACGACATGCATGCCGCGCCGCAGTCCGCCGAATCCGGATCCGGCGCTACCGAGGTCGATGCCGATGATGATCTGGTCTTCGGTGGCGGTGAGCGCGTCCAGGATGGCGCGCAGGATCGTGGACTTACCGGAGCGGGACTTGCCGACGATGTTGACGTTGGTGCGGCACATCGGCAGGGCCAGCGACCGGCCGGACATGTCGGCACCGACCTGTGCAGTGTGGATCTCGCTGGTCGGCAGCGACTGCGGGGCGCGGTAGGGGAGTTCGGGGACGGCCTGCCAGGGGTTGGGGCCAGGGACCCGGATGACGCACTCGTTGCGTGAGGCGGCGGACTGCTGCAGCAGGACGCTGCCGGTACGGACACCGGGCAGGCACGCCTCCAGCAGGTCCAGCCCGGAGGAGATCTTCTCCGGCGTCATGCGCTCCAGCCACACGTGGATCTCAAAGCCCCAGGGCTGCGGGTCGACCCGCAGTGCGGAGATGTTGACCTTCAGGTCCTCGGTCAGGGCCTGGCGCATCATGTGCTCGAACATCCGCGGCGTCATCCCGATGTCGAACTTCTGCGGGACGCCGGCCTCGATCTGCTCGATCTTCTCCATCTGGTCCTCGGTGAGTTCGACATCGCGGCCGAACCAGGACGCGACACCAATGTTGACCACCATGGCCCCGAGGAATCCCCACACGCCCTCGTAGCCGAGCGCGGTGAGGTCGGCGGCGGCGAACGGTCCGTAGACGAGCGCGGCGCGGGCCGCGACCTTCTCGCGTGCCTTCTTCTTCGCGGCGGCTGCGACCGCGACGGCCTGCCCGGCCTGCTGCTGGGCCTGCTGCGCGAGGGCCTGCTTGGCCTTGCGGTCCAGCAGCGCGATCTGCGCGCGGCGTGCGGAGCGGTTGGCTTCCTTGGTCATGGTCAGGGCGAGGACCAGGTCGGACTCGGCCTTCATGCCTTCCACGCCCTTGACCCAGTTCCGGGCCCGGCGCTCGCCGCGTACGGCGCGCGGCAGCACGCCGTGGGCGGTGCGCTGGCGGGTTGCGAGCTTGCGCAGGCGGCGGCGGGCCTGCCGCTTGCGGAAGGCGCGGCGGGCGGCGCGGCCTTCGGGGGTCTTCAGCCGCGGGTCGCGCCACGGCCGGTCGCCCTCCGGGTCCTCGCCCGGCTCCCAGTCAGCGACCGGGATGACCCGGCCTTCGACCGGCACGGCCGGGGGCCGGGTGGGGGCGGCGGGCGGCTGGGGCTTGGTGAAGTCGACGGTCGCGGCGGCGTCCTCGGTCTCCGTGAAGTCCACGGACATGATCTCGTCCAGCCAGTCAGCCTTCTGGGTGTCGGCCTGGGTGGGGAAGGCGAACACTTCAGCGGTGTCGGCGTCGTCGCCCTCGAGGGCGACGACCCCCATGGCCTCCAGCGCGTCCACCACATGGCCAGTGGTGGCGAGGACGCCCTGCAGGTCGTCGATGTCGCGGACCAGGACGTCGCGGGCCTTGCTGCCCTGGGAGGGACCGACGACCCGCATGACCTCCAGTACGTCCATCAGCTGGCAGGCGGCGGCGAAGCCCACGCGCAGCTTGCGCTGGAGCATCGAGGTGGAGCCGAACTGGGTGCTGACGACCAGCTCGGCCGCTTCCCGCACCAGGCGGCGGTCCATGCCGCTGGTCACATGCTCGTTGATCTCGGTCATGCTGGTGATGCCTCCCTTGAGGTAGGTGCGGGACGGGCGCCGGCCAATCGCTTTGGTCGGTTGAGGGGCTGGCGGCCCGTCTCGCGTCTTGAGTTGGTCTTCAGGCGGCGGCCGCGTAGCCGCCGGGGCAGTCGTTGCAGACGCCGTAGCGCCGGGGGATCTCGTAGTCCTTCTCGGTCTGGCACTCGGGGCAGATCCGGCGGGCCGCGACGGCCTTCCAGATGGACGCCCACATCGCCGCCGTCATCGGGCGCTTGGGCTTCGCCAGATCGACCCGGTACAGGGAGGCGAAGTGGTCCTCGCCGCGCCTGCGCCAGCCGAGCTGGCCGGCCACTCCCTGTCCGCCCGGCCGCAGGCCCTGGGCCTTCAACTGGCGTTCGGTGGCCCATTCCTCCGGGGGCGGACCGAGCTTCCAGGGCCAGGTCGGCAGGCCGAACTTCTCGCCCGCCGGGTCCCAGAAGCGCTTGTCCGTCCGGGGCATCAGGCGCTCCGCTGGTCACGGACAACGTGCAGTCCGTGGGTCTTCTTGGCGGAGATAATGCGGTCGTAGCACCAGGTCTTGCCCGGGGCGGCGGCCTTCTTGTTGACCTCCTTGCGGCGCTTCTCGGTCTCTGCCTCGACGGCCCGCGCGTTGGGTTCGCGGCCTGCCCGGATCTCGTCCGCGATCCACGTCTCGATGGCCAGGTTCTCCTCTGCCGACGCCTGCTTCGCGGTCACCGCAGCGGCCTTCCTGGCACCCATCGACTGCTTCCGCACGGGGGCCTTACGCGGGCGCGCAGGCGTGGTACCGCGTGTCCGCGCGGGCGCGGTTTCAGGGGTGCGCGCGGACGGGGGGACGGACGGGGTGATCTGCGGAGATACCATCCGCGACAGGGGCCTCCCAGAGGCGTCCAGAAGGCCCGTGGCGGACGTTTCAACGGGGCGTGTGGGGAGGGTAATCACCCCACTCGCGGAAGCGTTCGCGGACCCTTCCCAGACCGTCTCACCGGTCGCGGCGGACTGCTTTCCGGACGCTGCAAGACGCCGGTCGCGGGCTCCGTTCAACTCCCCGAGAACCACCGCCAGGCGCTCTTCGGCATCCACCCGCAGACCCAGCAGCTCGGCCGACAGCAGCACCAGCAGATCGTTCGGCAGCGCATCCTCACCGGCACCCTCATGGACGCCCCACGCTGCCTGCCACGCTTCCTGAATGGACAGCCGCTCATGCCCGGCGATCGCGCGCAGCTGCTGCGCCGTGAACCAGACGCCGGGGTACAGCTTCTGACGCGCCTTGTTCGAGCGGCGCTCCTCACGCCGCGCTTTCCGGGCCGCCTTCAGCTTGGCCTTGACGTCGCGGTGCCGGCCGACCTGGACCAGCTGCCACACCGCGATCGGAATGATCGAGGACGCGGCCAGCACCAACCCGAGCAGCAGGCCGTACTTCTCGCCTCCGACGTTCTTGCCGTGCAGGTAGTTGATCCACGACGCGAGCCCGGCGAACGTGTACACCGCGATCCGGTACGGCCAGGGAGAACGCCCGGCTGCCAGGGCCTTGGCCTCCCCGGCGGTCGCTGCCCAGGCCGAGCACTCCAGCATCACCGGCAGCAGCGCGACCAGCAGCAGGCCCAGCCACCCCATCGAACTGGTGATGCCGGTGTCCTTCAGCGACGACGCCTGGGAGATCAGCGCCGGGACGATGCTGCAGCCCATGACCACCAGCGCGGCCGCCAGGTCCAGGTGCTCCGAGAGCCAGGTCGGCGCCGCCTTCGCCCGCGCGGTCCAGCGCTCCCGGCGCTCCTTGGCCTTCCGGGCCTTCTCGCGCTTGCGCTCCTTGTCGGCCGTGGCCTTGGCCTGCCGGGCGGTCTCATCCCGCTCGCGCTTCTGCCTGGCCGCGAGCTCCTGCGCCGCGCGCTGCCGCTCTGCCTCGGCCTGCTTGTCCAGCCGGTCCTGCTGGCGGCGGCGGTCCTCGGCCTCCTGGCCCAGGCGCTGCCGCTCAAGCTCCTTCTCCTGGGCCAGGCGCTCGCGCTCCAGCCGCGCTTCCTCGGCCAGCCGCCGGTCCTCACGGTCCTGGGTGCGGTCGGCCGCGCGGTCATCGCGCTTGGCCTGCCTGATGTCGGCGATGCTCACTTGGTGCCTCCAGCCGGGGTGTCATCGGCGGGGTTCGTGGTCTTGATGGCCAGCAGGGCATCGGTCATCCGCCAGTGCGCGGCCATCTCGGTCTCGCGCTCCTTGGCCGTCCTCTGCGCCAGGGCGAGCAGGTTGGTCAGCTGCGCGATCGCGGCCTGGGGGTTGTCGAGGGCGGCCAGTGCGGCACCGAGCGCGGCACCCAGGTCCGACTGCGCCTCCTCCAGGTCGCGGGCCAGGACCTTGTTCGTCTCGGTGACTTCCGTCAGCTTCTGCTCGAGGCGGAAGGCGGAGTCGATGTAGGAGTTGGACATCAGCGGGCACCCCCGGACGGGGCCGGCGCGGACGGTGCGACGCGGAACAGGGCCGCGACCAGGACCAGCACGCAGACGAGAGTGAGGCGGGTGGAGACGGGGGCGGTGAACCCGACCAGCCAGGCCCCGCCGGCGACGGCGAGGGGGATCTGCACCCATCCCAGATCGGCGAGGGCGCGGGTGGCGGTCACGCGGGCGTCGATCAGCGCGTCAACCCCGCGGGCGTCCAGGACGGCGAAGACCACAACCGGGAGCGCGAGAAGAACACGCTGCCACCAGCTGGTCTGCAGGCCCAGGGCCCAGGCGAACCCGGCGAGGACCAGCCCCACGAAGGTCCAGGTCGTCACCAGCGCCTGCATCCGCAGACGGGCGACGTTCGTGCTCGTGTCGGTGGCGCTCATGCGGCCCGAACCTCCTCCAGCTCACGGGAGGTGGCGCGCAGGGCGGCCATCGTGTTGGTGCCCATGCCCGACCGGGACTTGCCGATGATCATCACGCCGACGGCGCGCACGCGCGGCTCGGCCACGCGGACCGGGCCGAACACCGGGTCCTCGATCTCGATGACGGCCGGCTCCTCCAGCACCACGCGGTGCAGGGCCGCGGCCCGCCGGGCCTTGTCCGGGTCCATGCTCAGCAGCACGTCGGCGAGTCGCTCCAGGCGGTCCGCCCGCTCCTGGGGGGACTCGGCCGAGCACTCCAGCCACTCGACCGCCGGCACACCGGTCAGCGTCGACAGCTGCGCGAGGGTCTCCACCTGCACCAATCCGGTGCTCTGGGCGGCGCGTCGGGAAGCTGCAAAGATTGTGTTCACGGGTCGTTCTCCTTTAGATCGGACGGCCTGTGCGCGGCTCCCCGGGTGTTCTTGCCAGAGGCCTGGGGGGCCGTTTTTTGCATGGCGGTGCTCCGACCGACAGGGCTCGTCGGGTTGAACTCGGGTGGGCAACGCCAAACGTTTGACGTATTGCTAGAGTGGCCCTGCCTTGGGCATCCGTCAAGCCAGACGCCAAACGTTTGGCGATCCACTACGATGGTTAGACAGCCCTCAAGAAAAAAGGAACGGGGTCACCGATGCAGAACCCTCCGCAGAAGCTCGGCTTCCGCGAAATCGCCGCTACGATCCGCCGGGAAATCGTGGATGGTCGTTACCCGCCATCAACAGTTCTGCCGCCTGAGCCCGAGCTGGCTCGGCTCTACGGCGCGTCTCGCAGCCTGGTCAACCGCGCGATGGGGCTCCTGGCCGCAGAGGGGGTGATCCGCCCTCGGCAAGGCCGGGGCACGATCGTGACCTGGCTCCCTCCGATGGTCCACTCGGCTGCGCGGTACTCCCGGACGGCTCGTGAGCACCAGGGAGCTCGGGGAGCGTTCGATGGCGAGGTAAGGGCGCTGGGTTTGGAGCCTCAGCACGAGATCACGGTGGAGCGTGCCGAACCGCCGATCGAGGTTGCAGACGCGCTGGGCGTGGCACGCGGGGAGGTGAACTGCCTGGTCCGGCGGCGGCGGCTGCTGGCCAGTGGCATCCCGGTCCGGCTGAACGCCTCCTGGTTCCCGTTGGAGATCGCTGCGGACACGGTTCTGGAGGAACCCGCGCCGGTTATCCAGGGTGGAGTCAAGACCGCGCTGACTGACCTGGGTTTTCCTCAGGTCTCGGCTCATGAACGGATTATTCCGAGCCGACTCCCGACCGACGCCGAAGCGGCGCTCTTGGAGATCAGTCTCGAACGCACCGTGACGGAAATCTTCCACGTCGGCCAGACCGCTGATGAACGTGCCGTTGAGGTCACGACCACTGTCGCGCCTGCCCACTACCTGGTCATCGAGCACGACTTCCCGCTCGCCTGAGGAGCTTCTAAGTGATCACCGACATCGTTGCTGAGCGGGCGCTGGACCTTGCCGCGAAGGATCAACTTCCCGCATATATCTACGACTTGGGCGAGCTGAGGGCGCACGTCACAGCCATCCGGGACGCGCTGTCCCTGCCCGGGGCCCCGGAGACCTTCTACGCGGCGAAGGCCAACCCGGAGGCGCAGATCCTGCAGACCGTGGCCCCTTACGTCGACGGGATCGAGGTGGCATCCGGCGGGGAGCTGGAGCACGTCCGCGGTGTTCTACCGGAGGCTCGGCTGGCTTTCGGTGGCCCGGGCAAGACCGACCAGGAGCTCTCGCGCGCCCTGGAGCTGGACGTCGAACGCATCCACGTGGAAAGCCCCTATGAGCTCTCGCGTCTCGCCAAGCTCGCACGCACGGCTGGCCGCGAGGTGGAAGTGATGTTGCGGGTCAACCTCGTTGGCGACAGGTCCGGCGTTGCCCTCGCGATGAGCGGCCCGTTCGGCATGGATCCCGATCTCATCGAGGCGTGCCGCGAGATCCTGGCCGCATCTCCTTGGGTTCGGCTTCGCGGCATCCATGCCCATCTCGCCTCCGGCTTGGACGCGGCCGCCATGCTGCGCCAGGCTTCCGAGATCCTTGAGTGGGCCCGGCCCTGGCTCGACAAGGCCGGCGTCTCGAACCCGGAGATCAATCTGGGCGGCGGGATGTCTGTCGAATACTCCGATCCCAGTGACCGGTTCGACTGGACGGCATATGGGCGGGGCATGGCGGCGCTGGCCAAGCCGGGGGAGACGCTGCGGATCGAGCCCGGACGCGCCGTCAGCGTCTATGCAGGTTGGTACATCACGCAGGTTTTGGATGTGAAGTGCGCACACGGCCAGTGGTATGCCGTACTGCGCGGCGGCACCATGCACATCCGCACGCCCGTCACAAAGCAGCACAACCAACCATTCGTCGTGCTGCCGGCTGAAGGCGACGGGCCGAGCGTGAACGGCGAGCTGGTTACTTTGGTTGGCCAGCTCTGCACGCCCAAGGACGTCTTCGCCCGCGAGGCCCCGGTGGAGCGGATCAGCGTCGGTGACGTGGTGGCCTTCTCTATGGCGGGTGCCTACTCGTGGAACATTTCGCACCATGACTTCCTGATGCACCCCAAGCCCACATTCCACTACCTCAATCCGGAAGGTTCGGCCTGATGGTTGGCGCGTTCGGGGCGAGGGTGTCCAGCTGGGAGATGCCGGTCAGCCCGTGGCCACGGCACCGCTCCAGCAATCCCGGCTGTCGAACGCGCCATCAGGGGAGGCCAGCCGCCTGTGAACTTTTTGCGACATGCGCTGCCCCGTCGTCCGCGTCAGCGGTGCTCTCTGGCAGAGTGTGGGGGTCCGAGTACCCGGTGTCCGGGGAAGCCAACGGAGGTGACGCACGTGTTGCGCGATAGGCCGAGGGCTATGCCCCGCCACGTGTCCATGCAGTCCATGGACCCTGAACTTCCGCCCTAGAAAGGCCGATGGCCGCCCTGCGCGAACAGGAACGGCCATCTCAAGCGCGACTCCCCAGCCTGCAAGCATCTGGAGTCGTGGTCAGCGCGGTGACCGCGCTGGGTGCCTGGACACAGGGCCCGTGTGGTCACCTACCCAACAGAATAGACGCGCAGTACCCGTGATGCCCACCAGGTGTCGACGTTGCGTGGTCCGCGTCATGTTCATCCGCTGATCCGGCTCCCTACCTTTAGGGACCGTACGTGTCATACCAGCACAACCCCGCAGGGGGGCTGCCCAGTCCGCCGGGCGCTGCTGCAACTTCTTCGGCCGGAGTGTCACACCGCCCACCCAGCCGACACCTTGTAGAAGGCGTGACCCACTTTTCCACGTCGTATGCCCAGCCCGTCGCCGTCCTCTGTCCACAGGCGAACCGGTCCACGATCGCGGGCATGACCCGCACCGCTCTGTTCCATGTCCAGCCCGGCCGGGGCGACGTCGCGCTGCTCCTGGAGCCGCCGCACGTCCTCCCGCCCGGCATCGCCGCTACCGCCTGTCCCGTCGCGCAGCTGCGCCTCCCGTCCGTGGGGGAGTGCCGATGAGCGCGCAGAGCCCGGCCGGGGGCGAGTTCAGCGGTAGCCGAGTACGTCGGGCGTGGGAGCCGCCGGAGGATGTCATCGTCTCGCGGGCGGTGGCGCACTCGCCGATCCTGCAGCCGGAGGACTACGGGGTGCTGATCCGGTTGCTGCTGCGGGATCCGGGCCTGCCGTCGACGATGAAGGACCTGGTCCAGGAGTTCCAGGCCGACGGCTGGAAGATGGGCGAGACCCGCCTCGCAGCAGTCTTCAAGCGGCTGAAGAAGGCCGGCCACGTCCGGCACGCGCCCGTCTTCAACCCTGCCACCGGGCGCCCGGAGTGGATGGTGGAGGTCTACCGCAACCCGGCGAACAACCGGCAGTACGTCGAACACGGCACTGCCGCATCGTTGCAGGTCAGGGCCGAAACTGAGGTTTCCACGGTTTCGAACGTTCCCGGCCTTTCCGGAACCGTGGAAAACGCTGTTTCGCCTGGTCAGACCGAAAATGATGTTTCCACGGTTTCGAACACGGAACCGTGGATTCCCGGATCTCGGATTTCCACGGTTTCGCCTGGTCAGAGCCGAAACCGTGGAAATCGCGGTTTCGTGTTTCCCCCCCCCACACCCCCCCCGGTGGAGGTGGAAACCTCCTCCCCCTACCCCCACACCAGTCACAGCGGTCCCACCGAGCACGGAAGGGAGGAGGAGGGGGAACTCGCTGCGCAGCAGCTG
Source organism: Streptomyces sp. NPDC052236 (assembly GCF_044548015.1). Classification (NCBI taxonomy): domain Bacteria; kingdom Bacillati; phylum Actinomycetota; class Actinomycetes; order Kitasatosporales; family Streptomycetaceae; genus Streptomyces; species Streptomyces sp. NPDC052236. The sequence goes on from NZ_JBIUBL010000048.1 coordinate 25,989, forward strand.
AACCCGGAGCTGGTTGCCGCCGCTGCCGAGTTCCTGGCAGACCTGCCCGGACGGTGGGCGTGCGGCCGCAAGACCGTGCGCGAGCTCGCACCGCTGCTTGCTGAGGTGACCGCAGAGCAGCGCTGGGAGATCGGCCCCGAGCTCCTGGTCCAGCTGACGCAGAACCCTGGCGGGATCCGCAGCTTCCCGGCGACGCTCAAGAGCCGAATCGAGGATCTGCCCCGCTACCGCCGTGGCGCTGTGCACCAGACCGGGCCCGTTGCCGACCCGTGCCCGGTTCACCCGGGCAGGGAAGCCGCGACGTGCGTGCCGTGCCGCTCCGTGCCGGAGTTCGAGCCGTCACCCGCGGCCGTAGCCGGTGAACCCAACCCGGAGCACGTCCGCGCCGCCGAAGCGGCCAAGCAGCAGATCCTCGCCAGCATCGTGGGCCGCACCCCGGGCGGGAAGTCAGGGCGGGCGCGTACCCGGACAAGGGCCGGTCGTGCCGCTGCCCAGGATGCCGAATCCGCAGAGTTCGAAAGGAGGCGCGCGCAGGCCCTGGAAGCACTGGAGCACCACGACCCCGATGCGAGGACCTGAGCCCCCGCACATGACTGCGGGCCACCCCTGTAGCGAGAGGCGGCCCGCCGATCCCCGATCCGATGAACCCGGAAATGGAGACCGATGAGCACCACCGTACCCACCCCCGCACCGCCGTTCGATGACGGCGACCCCGGAGCGCAGCGTGCCTTCGAGCGGATCCCGCCGCAGGACCTTGATGCCGAACAGTCAGTGCTGGGCGGGATGCTGCTGAGCAAGGACGCGATCGACGACGTCGTGGAGGTGCTGGAGGGCGAAGACTTCTACCGCCCCGCGCACGGAATCGTCTTCAACGCGATCCTCAAGCTGCACGGCCAGGACGAGCCGGCCGACCCGATCACGGTCGCGGCCGCGCTGACCAAGAGCGGCGAGATCGGCCGCATCGGTGGCTCGCCGTACCTGCACACCCTTGTCCAGTCGGTTCCGACTGCCGCGAACGCGTATCACTACGCGGAGATCGTCCACGACCGGGCCCGGCTGCGCCGCCTGGTGGAGGCCGGAACCCGGATCACGCAGATGGCATACGCCGCCGACCGCGAGGTCGATGAGATCGCCGACGCCGCCGGTGCGGAGCTGCACAACGCCGTTCAGGTGCGTGAGGACTCGGCCACCGTACGGGTCGGTGACCGGTACGGCGACTACATCGACCGGCTGGAACACCTGCAGAAGAACGGCGCGGCCAAGGGCGTCCCGACCGGCATGACGGACCTGGACGCCCTCACCAACGGCCTGCAGCCCGGCCAGCTGATCATCGTCGCGGCCCGGCCCGCCATGGGCAAGTCGACGCTCGCCCTGGACTTCGCCCGCGCCTGCGCCATCAAGCACAGTCGCCCGGCCGCGATCTTCTCCCTGGAAATGGGCGAGGCCGAGCTGCTGAACCGGCTGACTTCGGCCGAGGCCCGGGTCGGCCTGCACCACCTCACCAGCGGCGACCCCACCCCGGAGGACTGGCAGCGCATCGCCAAGGCCGCGCCCCGGATCGCTGATGCGCCGCTGTACCTGGACGTGACGGCGAACACCACGGTCATGGAGATCAAGGCCAAGTGCCGCCGCCTTCAGCAGCGTGGCGGCCTGGACCTGGTCGTCGTCGACTACCTCCAGCTGATGACCTCTGGCCGTAAGACGGAGAGCCGGCAGGTCGAGGTGTCGGACATGTCGCGCCAGTTGAAGCTGCTGGCGAAGGAGCTCAAGATCCCGGTCGTGGTGCTTTCGCAGCTGAACCGCGGCCCGGAGCAGCGTTCGGACAAGAAGCCGGTGCTGTCCGATCTGCGTGAAAGCGGCAGCATCGAACAGGATGCCGACGTGGTGATCCTGCTGCACCGCGAGGACGCCTACGACAAGACCTCCGTGAGGGCTGGCGAGGCCGACCTGATTGTCGCCAAGCACCGCAACGGCCCGACGTGCACGATCACAGCGGCCGCGTTGCTGCACTATTCGATGTTTGTCGATATGGCGAACACGTGAGCGCGAAGGAGGACGTGATGAACAGCAAGGAATTCACCGCCGGCCTCACCGAGCTGCGCGGCGTGCGCGACGACATCAAGACCGTCCGCAAGGAGCTTGAGCAGCTGGAAGCGGACCGGGACCGGCGCATCAAGGAGCTCGGGACGTACGAGAAAGCGAAGGCCGACAGGATCGCCCCGGCCGCCGGGGTGAGCGTCCTCGATGTCGTCGCCCTGGTCCCGCGGCTCGGCCCGGACAAGCCCTCGGCCCCCGCGCAGCCGGAGCCGGTTGACGCCGACGGCCAGGACGCGGCCGCCGCCCCGGTGCAGGTCGGCACTCTGGCCCCTGACCTGCGCCGTACGCAGGAGCAGCCCGCGGCCGCCGACAGCGATGCCGCGCTTGACGAGCAGCTGTGCGCAGCCGACGAAGCCGTACTGGCGGCCGCCGTCGACACCACCTCGCCCGCCGGCGAGGCCCCGGCTGCGGAGCACGACCAGGAGCAGCCGCCCGCGACCGCCCCGGCCGCGGCGCCGGTTCCCGTGCCGGAGGCCGGCCGGGAGCTGCCGTCGATCCCGGCCGGGGAGAGCGGCGACGCCTGGTGCGCCCCGACGCACAACCTCGCCTCGAAGCGGCCCAACTTCACCCAGCAGCCGCGCCAGATGGCGTTCCTCGACACGAACACCGGCGTTCTGGTCCACCGTGACCAGACAGTGCGCCTGGAGCTCGGCAGCGCGAGCGTGGCCGAGCTCCTGAGCGCCGTTTACGCCACGGTGCCCGACAGCGTGGAACGGATCTACATCACCGCCGGCGACCCGTGGCACCGGGACGCCGACCGGTACCCGTTCCTGCGCGACGCGGTCGCGGCCTGGCTGAACGCGCCGGTGCCCGGCTGGAGCGTGGAGTCCTCGCGGGGCAAGGACCGCCTCGCCGGGCACCTGGTCCACCCGCGCAACCCGGTCGGCCGCTGGCAGCGCGGTGACCAGCACACCGAGATCCGCAGCGTGGGGGAGTGGTTCGACGCGGACGGCGCCGAACCCGCCACGGTGCGGGACGCGTTCGTGCTGCTGTGGAAGGCGCTGCACCGGCACTGGCCGGACGTGACGCTGATGGGCTCGCCGTCGCAGACCGGCCGGGACCTGTGGTCGCGCACCATCCCGGCCAAGCCCGGTTCGAAGTGGTCCGAGGGCTACCCGGTCATGTCGCAGGAGATCCGCGGCCTGCTGCACGCCACCGCTGGCCAGGGCCGTACCGAGCTGATCCTCCCGCCCCGGGTTCCTACGATGCTGCCGCGGCTGGTGGAGTTCGACCGCACCTTCGCCTACGCCAAGCACACCTGGGCCTGCGGCGTCGGCGCCCCGCAGCGGGTCACCGCCGCCACCTTCGCGTCCTGGAGCGAGAAGCAGCAGACCAACGCCCTGTTCGCCCCGAGTCACTGGCAGATCCGGGTCACTGTCCCCGACGGCTGGAACCACGTCGGCATCCTCCCGGCCCCGGCCGCAGGCGACCGCGCCTGGTACTACCCGGCCGAGCCCGGCCAGACGTTCACCACCTGGGCCGGGGGAGCGGAAGTCAACCTCGCGCTGCGCAACCCGATCGCGCCCTGGCGGATCGAGATCCTGGACGGCCTGCTGTGGGAGTCCGGCACCCCGCTGCGCGACTGGTCGACCAAGCTGAAGGACGCCTGGGCGTCCCTGCAGGCACTCGCGTCGGTCCACGGGGATGAGCGGCAGCGCACCGCCGCCCACCTCGCCTCCCGCGGAGTGCGCAGCATCCTGCTGTACGGCATCGGCGGCTTCGCCCAGCGCCCGCGCATCACGACCAACTCGGTGCCGGTCGGCCAGGAGCACGAGATCCCGGCCGGGGCGCAGATCATCGGCAGCGACGGCGAGCGGATCACCTGGCAGCGCCACAATGGGTTCTCCCGCGACCCGTACGCGCACCCGGAGTGGGCTGCCGGGGTGTGGTCCGGTGCCCGGGCCGCGCTGCTGTCGACGAAGATGCGCGAGGACAACGTCTCGGTCGGCGCGCTGCACCTGCCGCCCGGCTCGGTCGTGGCATTCCGCACCGACGCCATCTACACCACCGCCGATGTGGACTGGCCCTACCACGGGCAGCCCGGCGACTACCTCAAGAAGGGCCGCATCCCCGAGCCCTTCACCGGACCGCGCACGGAGGAGGAACTGCTGTCGCTGCAGACCCTCGGCCGCGCCTACCTCGCTGAGGAGCAGGAGGCCGGACGATGACACCGCGCAGACGCAGAGGACTCGGCCGCCGCGGCGGCGGGCAGCCCCAGAGGAACGAGGCGGCCCGGCTCACCCAGGAGCTGCTGAACGCCGGCTACACCAAGAAGGACGTCGGCGAGATCATCGGCCGCAACCCGTCGCTGGTCTCGCAGTTCTTCACCAAGGGCAAGGGCGGTGCGTTCGTGGACGCACTGCGCTACGCCGTCCAGGAGATGCAGGTCGGCGCCGCCACCAACGTTCAGGAGCTCAAAGCGGTCGCGCAGCCGTACGTCACGCGCCGCCGGACCAAGGCCGGCAAGACGGCGCGGGTGCGCACCAAGGACGTCGTCGCCACGCCGGGGCGCTCCACCATGGCCCGGGCCGCCAAGCAGCACATTGCGTCCGGCGCCTCCCGGCTGCGGCCGGTCGTGGAGAACACCGCCGCTGTCCAGGGCCGTATCGCCTTCACCGTGCGGGCGAAGAAGAGGGACTTCCTGATCGACTCCGGCCGGATGCGGGACTCACCGGGCGTACGACGCAACGTCGTCCAGCGCCGCGACAGCACCGAGGAACGCGCCTACGGCAACAGCGCCGGCCCCGGCCTGGGTGAGGCCGGGTTCAACGCGCAGGAATGGAAGGGCCGGGTCGACGCGCACGGCGGCGACGTCGCCGCCGCCGTGCGCGACTGGATGGTGAGCACCGGCCGCCTCGCACCCGGTGCGCAGATCACCCACCTCGAGGTGCGCGGATGGAAGCCAACCTGACGCACCTTCACAGCCAGTGGCTGGTGCCGCCCGGATTCGATCCGGGCGGCACCGGCACGAGCGGGGACCAGCTGGCTGCTGCAACCCGCTGCACAGCAGACGCGACGGCTTGTCAGGCGGCGGCATCGGGTGCGGGCCGGTCGTCCAGGACGATGGTGGTGACCTCGCTCCCCTCGGGCAGGGTCAGTTTTGCGGCGTTGACGGCCAGCAGAGTGCGCTGGTAGACCGCGCTGGCCAGCGCCCAGGTCGCCATGTCCTCGTCGCTCCCAAGGTGGTCGTCGCGGATCTTCCGCATGGTGACCAGGACCGCCAGCAGGGACCGGCCGGACAGGAACGTCTCGATCTGTCCGTCATCGAGGTCACTGATCCGGTCGGGGAGGCGGAAATGCGGGTGCTGGGAGGTCTGCTCGATCAGGAACGCCCAGGTGTCCCGGTGGCAGATCAGCCGGGCGGAAGCGATGGCCGCCGCCGACAGTACGCCGTCCACGTGGCGATGCCGGTCGGTCTTCCGCCGCTCTTCGGCCTCATCACTCAACGACGCGGCTGCGGTCTCGACAGGTGGTGTCTCTGGCGCCGGAGATGGCGGCGCAGGCACTGACGTCTCCGCGTCCGGCCGCGCAGCGGGGATCTCGCCCTGGTGCTGCTGCCCGTGGTGCTGCTCTTCCCGCTCGCCGTCACCCTCGTCGGCCGGCCCCGTGTCCTCGCGCACCGCTTCTTCCCCCCATCCGTTGCTGTCGCTGCTGGCCGTGCCGCCCTCCAGAAGCCGCAGTTCCTGCCGTGGCAGCTCGAACGTCGTGACGCCGAAGCCGGCGGCCTCCGGGTTCGGCACACCCACCGTGTGCGCCCATGCCTGCGCGATCTCACGCCGCAGCGCCTCCACCGAGGTACGGGTGTCCGCCAGATCACCGAGCATCTTCTCCTGGCGCCGCCGCAACTCCCGGTTCTCCTCGCGCAGCCCGGTCGTGCCCAGGGCCACGGTCTCCAGCACCTTGCGGCGCAACTCTTCCTGGTCCTGGTGGAACGCCGCGAGTCCGATGGCGGGGTCGTCCAGCACCCGCCGCACCTCGCCCAGCTCATTGAGGATCTTTTCGATGTCATGTCTCCGCGCCATACAGCCCCCTCGCCGTCGAACGCCCCACAACCAGCCCATCCCTCCCCATGCGGAGATCGGATGACGCGGCGGTTTCCGGCCCTTCGCTGAGGACCTGCGCGGAGTCGGCACTGGCCGTGCCGACAAGACGCTGCCCCAGTGCAGCATCCGGACCCGGACCACGCACCGTCGACGACCGCCAGGCCCTCGGGCTGCACCGGTGCGCACTGCACCGCACCGGGCCGGCCACAGCGCACCCACTGCGCACCGTGCAGCGGTTGCAGCGCTGAACCGCTGCACGGTGCGCAGTGCCAGGACTCGGGTGTGCCGCACCTCGTACTGCACGGTGCAGCACTCGACTGCTGCTCTGGTGCTGCAAGCTGCTGCCCGTGCAGCACGGCTGATCTGCGGTGGTGAGTTCGACGGCCGGCACTCACCACGCCGTCCGTCGAACTCACCGGCTACTCACCGCACCCGGTGCGCACCGAGGATGCGCCGCACCCCTGCGGTGCGCACCCGCCCGCACGATGCGCCGCATCCTCGGTCCGCACGTACCGAGCCGATACGGTGCTCCGCACTCTCCGGCGCGCATCGGTGCGCAACGGCCTGGCGATGCGCACCGATGAGGCGCACCACTGGGGCTGGGGCCGGGCCTTGGCGGCTAGCGCGCCGCCGTGCCGCTGCTCGTGCATCCGGTGACAGATACCGCTGAGATTCCGGAGCGAGCACCCCATCGACCGCCGTCGGCGGAGACAACTCGCGCTGCGAGGCACAGCCTGCCGCCAACTTCTGCGGGCCGTCGCGTCACTTTTGCTTCGAGCCCCCACATAACCCTTTAGCTACGAACGACTCCGGTTGCAGGTCACACGCATCCGGGCCGGTGCGCATCCCCAACTTCATAGTGCAGAAACCGCAGGACATAACCCTTTAGCTACGAACGACTCCGGTTGCAGGTCACACGCATCCGGGCCGGTGCGCATCCCCAACTTCATAGTGCAGAAACCGCAGGTCAGGGCGCTGCAAGAGCTGATCTTCTGGCATGGTGGAGGGGTGCCCGCGTGGTGCGCCCATCGCTTTGGCGGGGGCTTGCGCAGTTATGCCCGCGGTCGTGTACGGGGTTCGTAGCAGCGTCTACGGCGGATTCAAGGGAGGGTCCAGTCGATCCGAACACGAGGAGCAACACGAGAGGAACCTCGCTTCCAGCTCCTGGACCTGGACCTGGGAAAGCCTGCCGCCAACTTCTGCGGGCAGTCGCGTCACATTTGGTCCAACCCCCCCACATAACCCGGGTGTACGACAGGTTGCGCGCCTTGCCCCTATCAGTGCTGCGGGGTTCATTCAAGGGTTACTGGCCACTGAAACAGCAGGTCAAACCCTTGAATGAGGTTCTTTCGGTGGGCACAGTGCTCATGCGCAATCGGGGCTTGCGCCGCTAACCCCCGCCTGCTCCACAGTGCTGTCTGCCGGTACTGCCCGGTCTCCGTCGATCCGTCAGGAGACCCGCGTACGGCTGCTGTCTGACTCCACCCCGCGACACAAAGGGGCGGAGCTCCCCATGCTCCGCCCACCGCATGTGACTGCCGCATGCCCGAAGCCGAAGGAACCGATACCGATGGCCACCGACCCGAACGCCCCGCTCCGCGACGAGCAGCACCAGGACGTGCGGCTGTACCTGCTGCTGCTCGCCGTGACGATGATCCTGCTCGTGGTGGGGATCCTGGTCTACGTCACCTATCAGCATCCGGCGCTGATAGGCCCCCTGGGCGTCGGCCTCGCGGCGGCGGCCGTCCTGGTGACCTGCCTGGGCCTCGCTCTCACCAGGCGGTGACCCGGCGACCGTGGAATGGCAAGCCCGCCAGCCCGGATCCTGAGTTCCCTCAAACATCACGCCGGATAGCCCAGGGCGGGGTCACCGGCGGTTACCTGACCCGTGGCGAGTGCGGCGACAACAGTGGCACTAACAGTGGCGACATCCCTTGCACCAACACTGGCACTAACAGTGGCGCTCACCCAACGTAACCACCCCCATATGTGCAGGTCAGGGGCCGTGGTGAGTGGTTCTGACGCGCTGACTTCCCCTGTTCTCTGCCTTTTCCACTGCCTGAGGGTGATGAGGATGGTGAGGATGAAGGGAGCGGCGCCGGTCAGGGGAAGGACCGCCGCTGCGCTCGGCTGGCTGGCGCGGGCCGGAGGCGCGTTCGCGCCGTTCGGTCCGGGGACCTCGCCAGCATCCGGCACGCCGGGGGTGCCCGGCGCGGGGAGATCCCAGAAGATGAGGCCAAGGCGGCGCAGAAGGCCGGCGGCTTCCTTCTCCGCTTCCGCGCCTGACCCGGGCAAGCATGCTTGCCCAGCCCTCCCGGCGAGAGGGATGAGCCCCTTGTGGAGGTTGCACCCAAAGGTGCCTGCACCGTTGCGTCCACAGGTGCGCCCGGCGGGGCACCGGAGGTACTACCGGAGGTGTGAGCCCCCCAAATCGGACACCGCCCGTTCTTCCAGGTCACCGCCGGTGGGCAAGCCTGTGGCCTGCGACGACACCTCTTCCCACGCGATAGCCGTGGGGAAGAGGACTGGTTCTCTGCGACAGGGGGCGGCGGTCGGCGAGGACTCTGCGGTGCCCGGGTCGCGGTGCGTGGAGCGGCGTCATAGACAGAGGTCATGAGCCGGAAGGGAGGCTCTGGTGGTACTGCGTCCTGCGTTGGAGCCGATGCTCGCCCAGGCCCGCGAGACGGTCCCCGGGCCGGGTGTGCTGCCTGGCGGGCTGGCGTTCGAGGCCAAGTTCGACGGATACCGCGCCCTGCTGTTCACCCCCGTGGATCCCGGCGGGCCGGTGCTGTTGCAGTCGCGGCGCGGCTCTCTGATCCAGCGGCACTTCCCCGACCTCGTCACCGCGGCGAAGCAGCTGCCGCACGGCCTGGTCCTCGATGGCGAGCTGGTGGTGTGGGACGGGGAGCGGCTGTCGTTCGAGGCGTTGCAGCGCCGCGCCGTATCCGGCAGCCGTACCGCGCAGCAGCTGGCGGCGGAGATGCCCGCGCACTTCATCGCCTTCGACGTCCTGCAGATCGAGGGTCAGGAGCTGCTGACCGAGCCGTACGAGCGGCGCCGCGCGATCCTGGTGGATCTGTTCACCGGGCACGGCCTGACGCCGCCGTGGACGCTGTGTCCGATGACGAGGGACCCGGCCGTCGCTCAGGAGTGGCTGAGCTCCTGGACGGAGGTGCAGGGCGTGGAGGGCATCGTCATCAAGGGCCTGGGCCAGCGGTATGTGAGCGGTGCCCGCGGCTGGTTCAAGGTCCGCCGCCGCCAGACCACCGAAGCCGTCATCGGCGCCATCACCGGCACGCTGGCGCACCCGCAGCTGCTTGTCCTGGGCCGCTCCGACGCCGGCGGCCGGCTGCGCGCGGTCGGGCGCACCACGCCGCTGAAGCCGGACGCCGCCCGCCAGCTCGCCGACCATCTCACCCAGGCCGGCCCCGACCATCCGTGGACGGGCGTGCGGTTCACGTCAGCCTGGGGCAGCCGCGACGTCCTCGACCCGACCCTGGTCATCCCCGAACTGGTTGCCGAGTTCAGCGCCGACACTGCCATCGCACGGGGCACCTGGCGCCATCCACTGCGCTTCGTACGGCTGCGCCTGGACGTCACGGTGGCCGACGTCCCGCCCTTCGGACAAGGCGCGGCACCCGCAGCTGGATGAAACGGGGCTGCTTACCGGTCGCACGACTGGGCAAGCCGGTCGGCAGTGCTGTGAGCTGGGCTGTGACCGATCGGCCATCGGTCACAGGTCACGTGACCGGTCCGTGCAACTCGTGACCGGTCACCGGGTGGGCAAGCCCAAGGCGACCCTGGGCAAGCCGACTTCGCGAGCGGTTTCGCCCCACTGGGTGACCCAGTGCGAGCCGCGGCGAACCGGGGAGGGATGTCCATCAACCACGTAATGTGCTCTTTCCTCACTGCCCTGGGAACGCGTAGACCTTCGTCATGGAACCCGCTCTCACCACCTCAGCTCTGCGTACTGTCGGCAGCATCTCCAAGGCCGCGATTGGCCATTACCGTCCTGTTGGCGTGCCACGAATCGGCAGTTCAGAGGACCGAGCCCCGGCGTATCGACGACTGCTGGAGGCAGCTCAGCAGTTAGATCACCAGGTGCATATGCTTCGAGCTCTTCACGAGGACTTGGTACTGCCGGATCTTGAGATTGATGCGGCGCCCCCCGCCACCAGCACGGGAGATGTGCACAGGACCTTCTTCTACCGTTGGAACGAAGCGTTGGCCGAACTGCAGTGTGCCGTGATGGGGGTGCGTCTATGCGCTCCGGTCTCGGTCATCTACATGGCTGAGCGCTTGAGGGAGCAAGCACCAATCCCTTGGAGCAGTTCGAAGAGCGACGACGGGGCACTGGAGCAGCACGCCTTGTTCACGCTGGCCATCAACGCCTTCTTGGACGCTGCGCGCAGAGACCTTGCCTACCAGCCACGCTGGTGGAACCTGTCGAGCCGTTACAAAGAGCGCCGATTCCAGCGACAGGTACAAGCGGACAGTTCTTTACACAATCCGGCGGCCACGTCACCCAGTCCCGGGTGACGCCAGTCCGGTGGCAAGCCGTCTGTCACCAATGGGTTGTCGCACGCACCAGGCCGGTCCAACTTCAGCGGCAAACGGTCCAAGTCCAAGTGCGATGTCAGAGGACAACCGCGCCGCGGAGGGCGTCAGCGTCGGTGTCACGCTCGCTGTCACGCGAGGTGTCACGCCGACTGTCACGCTCCCCGCGGCGACAGCGCTGACGTGCGGAAACATCGCCGTCAGCGCTGTCGCTGCGGGGAGCGTGACAGCAGTGTGGCGGGGTTTCCCGCGAGGTAGGCCACTACGGCGCCGGGTACCTCGCGGGAGGGCACCGGCCCGACCAGCGAACCGGGCTCGGCCGTACCGGTGGCCTGCAGGACGCCGGCGACACGTTCGGCGGCCCCGGCCGGGCCGGTCACGGCGATCCGCACCTCGTACGCGCCCTGCGGCTCCAGCCCTTCGTCCTCGCGCCGCGCCCCGCGGCTGCATCCGGGCCGCCCTGCGCCACCGCTGGCGGCCATGCGTTGCAGGCAGAGCAAGAGCCGGTCTGCGGTGGCCGGCGGCCACGGCTCGCGCAGCTGGCCGGTCGCCGGGTTCAGCTCGCCGCGCCACTGCGCGAGGCGATCGGACACCTGGCCGGGCCAGTTCCTGCGGTGCTGGGGCCAGGGCTCCGCCTCGGCCGGGCCGGTCGGGACAGCCGGGCCGAGGCGCACCGGGTGCCCCAGAGCCGCCAGACGGTCCGTCACCACCGCCAGTGCTCCCGACGTCCAGGTGATGCGCCTGCGGCCCTCCAGCGCCGCCTGGAGGGCCTTGGCGCCCTCTTCCGCCGGGACTGCCTCGGCCGGTGCGCCCTTGGTGCGTGGACCGGCGAGCCGTACGAGGACGTCGACCAGGCGGCGGCCGTTGCCGTCGACGGCCTGGACACGGGCGGCGAGCGGCGGCCGCTGCCGACCGGACGCGGTCCGCTCGGCCTCGATCACATCGACCCACACCACCGCCAGCGCGGGATCGGCGAGCAACGCGCCCGCCCACTCGGCCAGTTCCACGCGGCGCTCGCGAAGCTCGATCTGGAAGTCGACGATGCGCGCCAGCTTCGCGCACATTGCGCAGAGGTACCGGCCGCGCCGCTCGGCCAGCGGCTGCTGGCAGTTCGCGCCGCAGTCGGAGCACACCCGCACCGTCGCCGTACGGCGACGGTCCGCGGCCGCCAGCTGCCCGCCCGTCGCCTTCGTCGGCACCGACTCGGCCACCGAGTACAGCTCGATGTCCATCTCGCGGCCGCGAAAGTCCCGCCCGGCCACCCAGCCGCGCACCGGACCGCCCGGCTCGCGCGGCAGATCGGCCCGGGCCAGCTGCGACTTCGACGCCAGCGTCCACGGCACCTCGCCCCACCACCCATACGAAACCAGCGGGTTCGCCGAATCCGGCGTCCGCTGCTCCCCCTGGGACGCGGCCGCCGGCCCCGCGGCCACCGTGCCGCCGTCCTGCTGCTGCTCCTGGCCCCGCTCAAGCTCGCTCACCTGGCCCACCGCACACCACGCCCTCGTGCTCACGTGGCGACGCTTCGTCGCCACTCGTGGGCCAAGACGGTAGCCCTCAAAACCCCTGCCGCGCAACCACGAACATAGCCTTTGACCTGCTCTTTCTTAGCTTGCAATCCGTGTGCGAATGGTGGGCTCAGCGTCAATTCCACGGGTGACAGCAGCCCGCCAGATCTCGCCGGCCGTCGTCACCTGGGCCGCGAGCTTCTCGTACTCGGCCAGGGCCTCATCCTGGCTCTGCGAGCGGAAGGGCCGGGTGGGCAGGGCGTCGGGGTACTTGTCGCGCCAGTCGCGCAGCTTCCCGATCGCCTCGGCCGATGTGTGCCAGCAGGCCGACCACACGGTGGTGACGAGCGCCGACGGCAGACGCACCGTCACCTTCTCCGGCCACGCCCCGTCCCGCGAGCCGGGCCAGCGGCCCGGAATCATCGCCTGCTGCGGCAGCGGCGGCCACTCGATGTCCCAGCCCCGCTCGGCCAGTTCGGCCCGCACACCGAACGTCACCAGGACGTCCAGGGTGTCCACCAGTTCGGCCCGCTCCCGCAGGTGCTCCTTGAACATCAGCCACTGCGCCCGCTTCGCTGCGGCTTCCCGGCCGGGGAGGCCGTCTGTGCTCCACTGCGGCTCGCGCGCCAGCTGCCGGGCCCGTACCCGCTCGGCCTTGAACAAGGGCTTGAGTTCCTTGAGGACGTCCTTCGTCCCGAACGCCACCCGGGCCGTGACGGTGATGGTGCCTGCCTCGGTCATGGCGCTCATCATCCCGCGCACAGCTTGCAAGCCGGCCGCATCATCGCCGTCGACGGCAGCAGTGCCTTCCCCCAGACTCCGGCGGCCATCCACGGCGGGCCGCGGCTGCTGCCCCGGTACGGTCCCCTCGCTGGCTGCCACGGCCCGCTCAACGGCGCTTATGGCGCGAGGCGCGAGCGGTGCCGGGAGGGAGGAGCGAGGGCCAGAGCTCAGGGGACGGCGGGAAGTGCTCACCAGCAGGAGTCTGCCGTACTAACCCGGTCACCCCCCGCCACCTCCTGGTCTTGCGCACCCGGCACGTCGCCGACGACGAAATCGACGTCATTGGCGCCAGGGATGGCGCATGCCGCAAGGTGACTCCTCCAAAGCCGCCTTGTTGTCGGCCGGAGCTGGGATCCTTGCAGGATGCTGGAGCCTGATGAAGAAGCTGACCTGGTACTGGGTCAGACCACGTCCATGTTGGACCGCCGCGGTGACCGGGAAGCGGTGCAGCTTCTCGTCGATGTTGCGAGGTTGGACTTCGAGAGCACAGATGACAGCTTCGTCACGAACACCGGCTGGAGCGACCACCTTTGGGCGGCTGTGCTGTACGTGGAAGAGCACATTCTTCCGTCGTTCACAGACGATATCCGGGGGCGGATTGCGGAGACGCTGATCGACGTAGCCGTCCGTAACGGTCATTCGTCCGTCGATCGCATGCTGGTCAAAGCGGTTCTGCCCGACATCGGCAAGGACTGGCGAGAGACCCTTCGACAGCAGGTGCTGGAGCGTCCCACTAACCAAGGACGCCGTGAGCGAGCTGTCGGCAACACCTTGATGGAAGACGGCTTGGCGCTCGGCAGCCGTCAAGAACTCCAGGTTTACCGGGCGCTCAAGAGCATCCAGGCCGCTGTTCCTCCCGACCGGACCATAGCGATCGCTCCCCTGGCGGGAGTCAGGCTACAGGCGGGCCATACCTGGACGCCCGACCTCATGGTGCTGGGCAACGGTCGAGCCGTCATCTTCGAAGTTGATGGACCACACCATCGCGACAAACGCCGCTACGCCGACGACCGCAATCGTGATCTGCAGTGGCAGCGCTGCGGAGTCCAAGTAGTCCGGCTGCCAGTGGAAGATCTGGCAGAAACCGACCATCTCGTCAGTCGCTTGAAGGAGGAACTTGGGCGCCACCTATGGCCGCGTTAGATGCCACGCAGGCGGAGGCGCTTTTGTCCGACGTCCTTGCCCAGCTCGTTCAGGCCGTCATCGAAGCGGCGGGCGGGGCGTGGCAGGAGGCGTGTGCGGGGGGAGTCGTAGGCGGCGGGCCGCTGTGAGCCGGTGCGGTCTGGCTTGCAAGCTGGTGACCGCGCGATG
>NZ_JBIUBL010000049.1:0-33619 GCF_044548015.1 Streptomyces sp. NPDC052236
TCCCTTCGGTCCTGCGTTTCCAACTCTACCAGACACTTTCATGTCCGATTCCCCAGTCGGCGGGGTTTTCACCTTCCAGCCTTTCGGCTTTCCGGTGATTCCGACTCTACCAGACCCTTTCAGGCCCGATTCCCGGTCGAACTCGGGTTGTCTTCCCGGCCGTTGAGCCGTTCCGATGTCCAAACCTTAGCGGATTTCCCGGGTGGCTCATAATCGAGCCTTTAAAATGTATTTCGGCACGCCGAAATACATCCCGGCCGGGAGTTCGCGCTTAGTTTTGGTTGCCGCAGACGCGGCGGGAGTGGCTGCCGCAGAACCGTTCAGGCTCCGTGACAACTCGAAGAACCTTACGGACCGGTGAAGCCTGTGTCAACTTCGGCCGACCCTCCGGGTCCGCCCCCGTCTCGCTGCGTTCGTCTTCCAGGTTAGTCCAAGTCTGTGAGACGTCCACCAGCATCCGGCTGGGCAAATTCAACCCGGCGCAGGACACGGATCAGGAGCTCGCCGAGCACGCCCTGCTCCTCCGTCGAGAGGTCCTGGAGCAGGTCCGCCTCGAACCGCGTCGCCATGCGCATCGCCTCGAGCCACTTCGTACGGCCCTCGTCCGTCAGCTCCACGATCACCCGCACCCTGTTCGCCTCGTCGCGGTCGCGGGTGACCAGGCCTTCGGCCGCCATGCGGTCGATGCGGTGGGTCATGGCCGCCGGAGTGAGGCCGAGCCTCTTGGCGAGCTCGCCCGGGCCCATGCGGTAGGGGGCGCCCGCGAGTACGAGGGTCTTCAGGACCTCCCACTCGGAGTTGCTGATGCCGAGAGTGGCGACCTGACGGCCGTACGCGACGTTCATCCGGCGGTTGAGCCGGCCCAGCGCCGAGACGACCTTCTCCACCTGGGGATCCAGCTCGCCAAATTCTCGCTGGTACGCGGCGATCTGCTCGTCGAGGCTCGGCTCGTGAAGGTTCGGCTCGTGGGGCCCGGGGCCGCCAGAGTCGCCGGGGGCGGTCGACTCGGGGTCCTCGGGGGGCGCGGTAGGCATACGCCGGAGTATCCCATGGGGTCCATTCGCGTTGAAGTCCTTCACTGTGTACTGTTTAGACTCGAACTTTAGTATTGAAGTCTTCAGACTTCAGTCCTTCGATCTCCAACAGGCAGGTGGAACGTGACCAGGGCGATGGGTGCAGCGATGCGCCGGATCCAGGCAGGCAACGCGCTCAGCGCGTTCGGACTCGGCTTCACGGTTCCGTATCTCTACGTCTATGTGGCGCAAGTACGGAACCTGGGCGCGACGACGGCCGGCGCCGTTTTCGCGGTCTTCGCGATGGCCGCACTCGTCGCCCTTCCCTTCACCGGGCGGATCATCGACCGGCGTGGGCCGCTGCCCGTGGTCGTCGCCGGCGCGCTGCTCGCTTCCGCCGGTGCCGCGAGCATGGGGCTGACGAGCAGCGTGCCCGCCGCCGTACTGTCCGCGGCGCTGCTCGGCGCCGGTACGGCCGTGATGCAGCCCGCGCTCGCGACGATGATCGTCTGGTGCTCGGACGTGTCCACCCGTACGCGCGCCTTCGCCACGCAGTTCTTCCTCCAGAACCTGGGCCTCGGCATCGGCGGGCTGATCGGCGGGCACCTCGTCGACGTCAGCAGGCCGTCGAGCTTCACCCTGCTGTTCTCCATCGAGGCGGCGATGTTCCTGGTGCTCGCGGGGATCGCGGGCACGGTGCGGCTGCCGCGCGCGCTCTCCATCCGGGCCGCGATTCCCGGGAACGCCGAGGCCAAGGCCAGGGGCGGGCTGCGCGCGCTGCTGGGCCACCGGGCCATGGTGCAGCTGTGCGTGCTGGGCTTTGTGCTGTTCTTCGCCTGCTACGGGCAGTTCGAGTCGGGCCTGGCGGCGTACGGGACCGAGGCCGCCGGAATCGCACCGGCGATCCTCGGGACGGCGCTGGCCGCGAATACCGCGGTGATCGTGGTCGCGCAGTTCGTGGTATTGCGGTTCGTTGAGCGCCGCAGCCGCAGCCGGGTGATCGCCGCTGTCGGGCTGATCTGGGCCGTGGCGTGGCTCGTGGCGGGGTACGCGGGGCTCGGGCACGGCAGCCAGGCGATGGCGACGGCCGCGTTCGTCTCGACGTACGCGCTCTTCGGGCTCGGCGAGGCGATGCTGTCGCCGACCCTGGCCCCGCTGGTCGCCGATCTGGCGCCGGACTCGATGGTCGGGCAGTACAACGCCGCTTTCGCCCTGGTCAAGCAGCTCGCGCTGGCGGTCGGTCCGGCCGTGGGCGGGCCGATGGGGGCCGCGCTGCACGGGCCGTACATCGTGACGTTCGTGCTCTTCTCGCTCGGTATCACCGTGCTGGCGCTGCGGCTGGGCAAGCGGCTCACGCCCGTACAGGACCGGCCCTCGGTCGTAGCGAAGTCGCGGGTGGTGGCCGTGCACAAACCGACTGCACCGACTGCCGAGAATGTCGCCTCAGTTCATTGAGGCGGGCTACTGAGGCGGGCTAATGGGGCGGGTTACTGGGGCAGCGCGAACTCGCACCAGACCGCCTTGCCGCCGCCCGGAGTGCGGCGGCTCCCCCACGACGAGGCGATCGTCGCGACGATGGAAATCCCGCGACCCGCCTCGTCCTCCGATTCGGCGCGGCGGCGGCGCGGCAGGTGATCGTCGCCGTCCGTCACCTCAATGATCAGGCGGCGGTCGGTGCGGCGGAGTCTGAGGCGCATGGGCGGGGTGCCGTGCTGCAGGGAGTTGGCCACCAGCTCGCTCGCGGCCAGCATCCCCAGGTCGTGGAGCTCGGACGAGAAACGCCAGGAGGCCAGCACCCCGGACGCGAAGGCGCGGGCGCGCGGCGCCGCTTCGATACCGCCGAGCAATTCGAGGGCGGCGTTGTGGAAGAGCTCGGCGGTTGGGCCCGTACGCGCCGGATGCTGAACGACCAGGACCGCGACGTCGTCGTCGTGCTCCGCGGTCACTCCCAGGGAGCGGATCAGCCGGTCGCAAACCACCTGCGGGGAGCCGGTCGCGCCGGAGAGCGCGCGCTCCAGGGCTGCCACTCCCTCATCGATGTCCTCGCGGCGGCGCTCCACCAGGCCGTCCGTATAGAGGACGGCGCTGGAGCCGGGCGGCAGGGCGATGGTGCCCGAGGTGTGCAGCCAGCCGCCGGTGCCGAGCGGGGGGCCGGTCGGCTCCGCGGCGCGGCGGACCGTGCCGTCCTCGTCGCGCACCAGGATGGGGAGGTGGCCCGCCGAGGCGTAGACGAGCCGCCCTTCGTTGGGGTCGTGGACCGCGTAGACGCAGGTGGCGATCTGGTTGGCGTCGATCTCGGCGGCGAGGCCGTCGAGCAGCTGGAGCACCTCGTGCGGCGGGAGGTCGAGGCGGGCGTAGGCCCGTACGGCGGTGCGAAGCTGGCCCATGACGGCGGCGGCGCGCACGCCCCGGCCCATGACGTCGCCGATGACGAGCGCGGTGCGGCCCGCGCCGAGCGTGATGACGTCGTACCAGTCGCCGCCGACCGCCGCGTCCGTGCCGCCCGGCTGGTAGGTGGCGGCGATGCGCAGATCGTCGGGCTGCTCCAGCTCCTGCGGGAGCAGGGACCGCTGGAGGGTGACAGCGGTCTGGCGGTGCCGCCGCTCGCTGGCGCGCAGCCGCTCGGCGGCCTCGGCGTGGTCGGTCACATCGGCGGCGAAGACGAGGACTCCGCCACCGCCCTTGAGGCTCTCGGCGGGCAGGCAGGTCACGGTGTACGAGCCCGAGCCCTCGCCCCGCATCTGGACTCTGCGGGATTTGACGGTACGGGGTCTGCCACTGCGCAGCACCTGGTCCATGAGCGGGAGCAGGCCCAGCTCGGCGAGCTCGGGGCAGGCGTCGGCCGCGGTGGCGCCGGCCGGGCGGGGGCCGAACGCGGCGGTGTAGGCGTCGTTGACGTACGCGACGCGGTGCTCGGGTCCGTACAGAAGCGCGACCAGAGCAGGGAGCCGGCCGAGGGTTTCGCGTACGGAGAAGTCCTCCAGGGCGGGCACGTCGGGCAGGGGCTCCGGCCGCTGCGCGTACTCACCGCGGGCGGCGGGCACAGAGCCCTCGCCACCTCGCTCTGCTGGGGAGACCGCGAGGTCCGTCCTCCGCGCTGCGGCGGCGCGACGCTGCGTACCGGGGAGCCTGGGGCTCCAACGCGTGAAGTTCACTGACTTTTCTAGCCTCAATGGTTGTCGCCAAGGGTCACTCTGTGCACGTGTGAGCCCACCTATGGTCACATGCCCAGTGTGACCGACCGGACTGACAGTCGTCGTTGTCCCCGTCGTTCAGGTATCTCTGGGAGTGCCAGAAGTACCGGGAGTACCGGGCTGTCCTTCCTCCTGTGCCCCCTTGGGCCCCTTCGCCGGGGGTCTGCCGCCGGCGGCCAGGGCGAATTCCGCGCGCGGGTGTTCCAGCGATCCCAGGGAGACGATCTCGCGTTTGAAGAGCCCGGACAAGGTCCACTCGGCGAGCACGCGGGCCTTGCGGTTGAAGGTCGGCACGCGGCTGAGGTGGTACGCGCGGTGCATCAGCCAGGCGGGGTAGCCCCTGAGTTTACGGCCGTACACATGGGCGACGCCCTTGTGGAGTCCGAGGGAGGCGACGGATCCGGCGTACCGGTGGGCGTACTCCTTGAGAGGCTCGCCGCGCAGCGACGCGACAATGTTCTCGGCGAGGACCTTGGTCTGGCGCACGGCGTGCTGGGCGTTGGGCGCGCACTCCTTGCCGGGCTCCTCGGCGGTGAGGTCAGGGACGGACGCGGCATCTCCTGCCGCCCATGCATGGTCGACTCCGGCGACGGAGAGCTGGGCGGTGCACTTGAGCCGGCCACGCTCGTCGAGCGGGAGATCGGTGGCGGCGAGGACAGGCGCGGGCTTGACGCCCGCCGTCCATACGACCGTACGGGTGGGGAGGCGGGTGCCGTCGCTCAGGACGGCGACGCGGTCCGCGCAGGAGTCCAGCCGGGTGTCGAGGCGTACGTCGACATTGCGGGCGCGCAGCTCGCGGATGGCGTACTTGCCCATCTCCTCGCCGACCTCGGGGAGGATGCGGTTGCTCGCCTCGACGAGGACCCATTTCAGATCCTCAGGCTTGACGTTGTGGTAGTAGCGCGTGGTGTAGCGGGCCATGTCCTCCAGCTCGCCGAGGGCCTCGACCCCGGCGTAGCCGCCGCCGACGAAGACAAAGGTCAGGGCCGCGTCGCGGATGGCCGGATCGCGGGTGGAGGAGGCGATGTCCATCTGTTCGATGACGTGGTTGCGCAGGCCGATGGCCTCCTCGACGGTCTTGAAGCCGATGCCGTGGTCGGCGAGGCCGGGGATCGGGAGGGTGCGCGAGATGGAGCCGGGCGCGATGACCAGTTCGTCGTACGTGACCTCCACCGGGCCCGCGCCCTCTTCCTCGGTGGCGAGGGTGGTGATCGTCGCGGTGCGTTTTGCGTGGTCGACGGCCTTGGCCTCGCCGATGACGATCTTGCATCTGTCGAGCACGCGCCGCAGCGGAACCACCACATGGCGCGGGGAGATGGAACCGGCGGCAGCTTCTGGGAGGAAGGGCTGATATGTCATATATGGGTCGGGCGTGACGACGACAATCTCCGTCTCGCCGCGCGCCAGGTCCTGTTTCAGTCTCTGCTGGAGACGCAGCGCTGTATACATCCCGACATAGCCGCCGCCGACGACGAGAATGCGCGTACGCGGCGGGGGGCCGGGGGGCGTCCCCCGGAAATTGGCAGCCTTCACCTCCCCATGACGCAACGGCCTCAGGCGTTTGTCCACAGCCCCGACAAATTGTGTGACTGGAACCTTCCTGCGGCGGGGCGTCGGCCGGGCTCCGCGTGGTGGGGAAGGTGCGCAGGTCAGGGCATGAGCGGGGGGTGGCACAGGGGGGTTGATTCAGCAATCTTCCGGTCCTTGCTCCGATCGGGGGGCGCTCCGTGCGGAACTACCCCCTTCTGAATTGACCCTGGCTCAACTATGTTCGTATCTCGTCGGGGTGCTTGGTCAAGGCACGCCCGGCTGACAGGGCGGGGAGGTCTCCGGGGGGAGACACCATGACCGGGGGAACGCATATGACCATTCAGGATTCTCATTGGCAGGCTGCTGTCACCTCCACTTCCGCGGCGGCGGCGGCGTCGGCTTCGACGTCCGCTGCGGCGTCGGTCGTGGAGAGACACGGCGGCGACGGCGGTATAGGACGGGTGGAAGTGGGCGGGGCCAGCCGCTCCGCGCCCCTTCGAGTGGACGCACAGCGCAATCTTGAGCACGTGTTACGGGCGGCTCGCGAGGTGTTCGGCGAGCTGGGCTACGGAGCGCCGATGGAGGACGTGGCGCGCCGGGCCAGGGTCGGAGTCGGCACCGTGTACCGGCGCTTCCCGAGCAAGGACGTGCTGGTGCGCCGGATAGCCGAGGAAGAGACCTCCCGGCTGACGGAGCAGGCGCGTACGGCTCTGGGGCAGGAGGAGGAGCCGTGGTCCGCGCTCTCCCGCTTCCTGCGTATGTCTGTGGCGTCCGGGGCGGGGCGGTTGCTGCCGCCGCAGGTGCTGCGGGTCGGAGTGGACCGCGAGGAGTCGACGGTCGTCGGACCGGGCGAGGCGCAGGCGCGGGTTCCGCACCAGCGGGTCGGGGCACAGCCCGACCTTCGGGTGGTCGGGCAGCGTCCGGTGGCCGAGGACCCGGACGACACGGGTTCCGGGGACCTGCTGGAGGTCGTGGGCCAACTGGTCGACCGGGCACGGGCGGCGGGTGAGCTGCGGGGCGATGTGACCGTGGCTGACGTGCTGCTGGTGATAGCCACGCCCGCGCCGGCGCTGCCGGACGCGGCGCAGCAGGCGGCGGCTTCGACTCGGCTGCTGGACATCTTGCTGGAGGGACTGCGGCCACGGTCGGCGTAAGGGGCCGCGTGCAGGTTCCTCGTACAGGTCCGCGTACAGGTTTTCCTCGGATGGGTGGTTGCCGGGCATAAGGGATCGATGGGCTGGTGCTCTGTGGCACTCTTGCCCGGTGTTCGGGTCCGAGGGTGCTTCTGAGGCGGCTTACGGGGGCTTTCCGCGATGAGCGGTGACAGTCGGAACGAGTCGCTCAGTGACGGCGGTACGGACGGTTCGGGGGCGGCTGGTCTGCCCCCGGGGCAGGTGCCGAGCCAGGGCGGGCCCAGGGGATCCGGTGCCGGGCGGCGATCCGGCTCCTCGGGTCCGGGCGCAGGTCCGGGCGCGGTCTCGGGCTCAAGCGCGGGTTCGAGTGAGTACACCGTGCCGCCGCAGCGCGAGGGGGCGGGGGTCGGCTCCGTACTGCCGCCTCCCCGCCCACAGCCTCCGTCCGACGTCGAGTTGATTCAGCGCATGCGGGACGGCGACAACAGCGCCTACGAGGAGCTGTTCCGCCGCCACTCGGAAGCCGTCCGTCGCTACGCGCGCTCCTGCTGCCGGGACACGTACACCGCGGACGACCTCACGGCCGAGGTGTTCGCGCGGACGCTCCAGGCGGTGCGCGGGGGCGCGGGACCCGAGCACGCTGTACGGGCGTATCTACTCACGACCGTACGGCGGGTCGCCGCTCACTGGACGAAGACAGCCAAGCGGGAGCAACTGGTCGAGGACTTCGCGGTGTTCGCGGCGGAGGCGGCCCGCGGCTCGGACGCTGCGAGCGACGGCGCCCTGGATCTCGGCGCCGATGTCCGCGCGATGCACGAGGCCGAGCAGTCGCTGGCCATGCAGGCCTTCCGGTCGCTGCCCGAGCGCTGGCAGGCGGTGCTCTGGCACACCACCGTCGAGGAGGAGTCGCCGAGCGAGGTGGCGCCGCTCTTCGGGCTGACCGCCAATGCCACGGCGGTACTGGCCAGCCGGGCGCGCGAGGGGCTCAAGCAGGCCTATCTACAGGCCCATGTGAGTTCCGCGCTCACCTCGGGCGGCGACTGCGCCCGGTACGCCGACCGGCTGGGGGCGTATGCCCGCGGGGGGCTGCGGATGCGGGCGGAGCGGGGCCTGCGCAAGCACTTGGACGAGTGCGTCAAGTGCCGGCTGGCCGCGGGCGAGCTGGCGCACGTCAATGCCGGGATTCCGGCGCTGCTTCCGGTCGCGGTCATCGGCTGGTTCGCCGCCGGGTACTCCCTCAAGGCCGCCGGGCTCGTGGCCGGAGGGGCCGCGGGCGCGGCGGGGGCGGGCGCTGCCGCGGCTGCCGGGGGCGGTGCGTCGGGAGGGAGCGCCTCCGGGGGCACGGCCGGCGGGGCCGCAGTGTCGGAGGGACTTGGCGCCACGGCCAAGGCGCTGCTCGCTGTGGGGGTGGCCGCGGCTTCCACCGCCGGGCTGGTGTGGGCGCTTGCGGGTAACCCCGAGCCCGCGCCGAAGCCGGTGGCGAAGCCCTCGGCCGAGGTAGCCGTCGTACCGGGGGGAGAGCCCGCCGGACCGGCGGCTAAGCCCAAGCCGCAGCCGAGACCCGCGGTTGCGCCCAAGCCCGCGCCCGGGACCACCGCGCGTCCGGAGAAGCGTTCCCCCAAGCCAAAGCCGAAGCCGAAGGCGACCCCGAGCTCGCCCTCGGCAGCCGCACCTGAGCCGACCCCGACTCCAACGCCGACGCCCAATGTCCCCAAGCCGCCCGCCTCACCGGCGCCCACGCCGACCCCCACACCCACACCCACACCCACTCCGACCCCGACGCCCCAGCCCGCCCCGCGGGTGTACCAGCTCAACCAGTTGAAGTACGGGGCGGACGGCGATCACACCGGGCCCGAGGTGCGGCTGGGCGAGAGCAGCTGGATGTGGCAGCGCTGGGGCATGTCGATCGGCGGCACACAGTACGAACACGGGGTGAGCGTGCGCGCCAGGTCCTCGGTCACCATCGACCTGAACCGCCGGTGCTCCACGTTTGACGCGCTGGTCGGGGTGGACGACATGACCAAGGGCCCGGGGGCGGTGCGCTTCTCGGTGTACGGGGACGGGAAGCGGCTCTGGCGCTCAGCCGTGCTGCGCAGCGGGGACGAGGCCCTTCCGGTGCGGGTGCCGCTCGCCGGTCAGCAGACGATCCGGCTGGTCGTGGTCCCCCACACACCGTTCGGCTCGGTGGCGCTCGCGGACTGGGCCGAGTCCCGCGTCAACTGCGGCTGAGGGCTTCCCGTCCGACCCCGCAGCGGAGCTAGGCACCGCCTCCCGGGGCGATCAGCCCCGTCTCGTACGCGAGGACG
This sequence comes from Streptomyces sp. NPDC052236, assembly GCF_044548015.1. NCBI lineage: Bacteria > Bacillati > Actinomycetota > Actinomycetes > Kitasatosporales > Streptomycetaceae > Streptomyces > Streptomyces sp. NPDC052236. The sequence continues at coordinate 9,177 of NZ_JBIUBL010000049.1, forward strand.
ACCGCCTGGACGCGGTCGCGGAGGTCCAGCTTCGACAGGATGCGGCCGATATGCGTCTTGACCGTGGTCGGGCTGAGAAAGAGGCGGTCGGCGAGCTCGGCGTTGCTGAGGCCTGTCGCGAGCAGGCGGAGCACTTCGAGCTCGCGCGGGGTCAGGTGGGACAGATCACGGTGCAGGGTGGCGGCCTGCGGCGCGTCGCGCTGGGCGAAGCGCTCGATCAGGCGGCGGGTGATCGTGGGGGCGAGAAGGGCATCGTTGGACTGCACCAGGCGTACGGCGGCCACCAGATGTTCGGGACTGACGTCCTTGAGGAGGAAACCGCTGGCACCGGCGGTGAGCGCGGCGTAGACGTAGTGATCGAGGTCGTAGGTGGTGAGGATGATGACGCGGGTGCCGTCGGGGGTGCCGTCGGCGAGGATCCGTCTGGTGGCCTCGATGCCGTCCATCTGGGGCATCCGGATGTCCATGAGAACGACGTCGGGCCGGGTGCGCCGGACCGCGGCGACCGCCTCGGCTCCGTCGGCCGCCTCGGCCGTCACCTCGATGCCGTCCGCGGCCAGGATCATTCCGAAGCCGGTACGCACCAGGGCCTGGTCGTCGGCGATGACGGCGCGCAGCGGTGGCCGGTTCACGCCGTCCGCCACGGGGCTCGGGCTTTGATCCGGTAACCGCCGGTAAGGGTGGGCCCGGCCGTCAGTTCGCCGTCGTAGACCGCCAGTCGCTCACGGAGCCCGATCAGCCCACGACCGTTGCCGCGGCCATTGCCGCTGCTGTTGCCGCCGTCCACCGGCGGGGCGTCGCGCACGCCGCCGGTGTCGGTGACGTCGATCTCCAGACAGTCCCCGGTGTAGCCGATCGTGACGGACGCACGGGCACCGGGAGCGTGCTTGATCGTGTTGGTCAGCGCTTCCTGTACGACGCGGTACGCGGCGAGGTCCACCCCGGGCGGCAGCGGGTCCGGCGGCAGCGACACCGCGATGCTCACCGGTGTTCCGGCGGCGCGCACCCGCTCTACGAGGGCGTCGAGCCGTTCAAGTCCGGGCTGGGGCTCAAGGTCGTCGGGGCGCTCATGGTCCGGGGCGGCCAGCAGCCCCATCACATGGCGCAGCTCGGCCATGGCGGCCCGCCCCCCGGCCTCGACCGCGAGCAGCGCTTCCTTCGACCGTTCCGGCGCCGCGTCCATCACCTTGCGCGCCGCCCCCGCCTGGATCACCATCACGCTCACATTGTGGGTCACAACATCGTGCAGTTCGGCCGCGATCCGGGACCGCTCCTCCTCAACGGCCCTGCGCGTGGCCGCCTTCTGAGCATGCTGCAGCTCCGTGTACCGGTCCCGGCTCGCCGTCAGCTGCCGCTGCCAGAACCGGATCAGCCCGGCCAGCATCCCCGCGACCAGCAGTACGACTCCGGGGCTCGACCAGCCCGGGAGCATCGGGGCCGCATCCCGGAACGCGAGGCCGGCCAGCACGGCGGCGCTGACCAGAACCGCCACCGCCCGCACCCGGTAACTGCTGTAGACGATCGCGCTGTAGGCGCCGATGACGCAGGTCAGCACGTTGATCCAGGATGTGTCGTCCTCGCCGGTGGCCACCGCAGCCCCGAGCACCACGGCGAACGCGACCAGCGGATACCGGCGCCGGACCGCCAGCGGGAGCACCGACAGCATGACGAGCGGCCAGGGCACCGCGGAGGGCATGTGTTCATGCACCGAGCGGGCCGGGGGCGTAGGGGGCTCCGGGGGCGTAGGAGGCTCCGGCGGTTGCGGAAGCTCGGGGGGGTGTGGAGGCTCCGGCGGCTGTGGAAGCTCCGGCGGTTGCGGAAGCTCGGGGGGTTGCGGAGGCTCCGGCGGCTGTGGAAGCTCCGGCGGTTGCGGAAGCTCGGGGGGCTGTGGAAGCTCCAGGCGTTGTGGGGGCTCCAGGGGCTCCGGGGGCCCAAGCGAGACGTACTCCTTGATCTCGACCGGTCCGCTGTCGGGATAACGCGCTGCCACGATCAGCGCGATGACGGTCAGCACGACCGCCAGCACCACATCGGCGCGTATCGCCCTGCGCGACAGCGGAGCGGGCTTCGCCTCCGGGCGTAGCGCGACACGCAGCTGCTGACGCCATCCGCGCCGGTCTTCCGTGCCCGCCAAATCCACGTCCGCCACGTCCACGTCCCCCAGGTCCACCGGCCCATTGTGCTGCCCGCCCGCTCCGGGCGGCATCAGCCTGCGCGACCGGGGTTCTGCCCGTCAGGAGTACGTCGCAGGGATGACCCCGCCGCCGGGTCATCCGCGGGAAGGGCCGGATGTCGGTGCCGCGGCCGACGCGCCGGAACAGCCCACGCTCGTACGTTCGCCGGGGCCGCATGGCCATGAGCCCTTCGCCCTCCTCTCGACCGTAAGGACGGACAACACCCATGACTCACGTGATCGAACTCGAGGGCGTGGCCAAGCGCTACGACAGCGGCGGCGCGCCCGCGCTCGGACCCATCGATCTCAGCGTCGCCCAGGGCGAAGCGCTCGCCGTGACGGGCCCCTCCGGCAGCGGCAAGTCCACGCTGCTGAACCTCGTCGCCGGCCTGGACAAACCGACCGAGGGCGCCGTGACCGTGGCCGGGAGACGGATCGACCAGCTGAGCGAGCACGCGCTGGCCCGGTTTCGCCGCGAGCACATCGGCATGGTTTTCCAGTTCTTCAATCTGCTCGACGACCTCACCGTCGCCGACAACATCCAGCTGCCCGCCCAACTGACCGGGACCGCGCGGCGCAAGGCCGCGGCCCGTGCCGGTGAGCTCATGGAGCTGCTGGGCATCCAGAAGCACGCCGGCGCCTATCCGGGCCGGCTGTCCGGCGGCGAACGCCAACGGGTCGCGGTGGCCCGTGCGCTGGTCAACCGGCCCGCGCTGCTGCTCGCCGACGAGCCGACCGGCGCGCTCGACACCGCCTCGGGCCAGGACGTACGGGAACTGCTGGTGGATCTGCACCGCAGCGGGCAGACCATCGTGCTCGTCACCCATGACCTGGCGCTCGCGGAGTCGTGCGCGAGCCGCACGATCCATCTGGTCGACGGTCACCTCGCCCTCGACACGCGTGCGGCGGCCGTCCGATGAGCCGCTTCGGCAGTGGCGCGCTCGGCCGGGTCGTACGGTCCGGCGTGGGCCGGCGACGGGTGCAGACGCTGGTGATCGCCGTGGCCACGATGATGGCCGTGGCCTCGGCCGTGGTCGCCGGGTCGCTCATGGTCGCCGCGGCCGCGCCCTTCGACCACGCCTTCGCGCAGCAGCACGGTGCGCATCTGACCGCGGAGTTCGATCCGGCCGAAGTGAGTACGGCGCGGCTGGCGGCCACCGGGGAGCTGGCCGGAGTCACCGCGAGCGCGGGGCCTTATCCCTCCACGGCGATCCAGCCGGTGGACGGCGATGGCAGGCACCTTCCGGGGCTGACCCTGGTCGGGCGGTCCGGTCCGCAGGCCGACGTGGACGACGTGGATCTGAAGTCCGGCCGGTGGGCGGCGAAGCCGGGCGAGGTCGTGCTGTCCGCTTCGTTCCGCGGACCCGCCGCCGAGCTCGGCTCCACCCTGAAGACTTCGGACGCCGCAGACAGCCCGACGCTGACGGTCGTCGGCTTCGCCGTGTCGGCCAGCCGGACCGCCGACGCCTGGGGGACCCCCGAGCAAGTGACGGCGCTCGCGTCGGCCAATTCCCCGGTCACCAGGCAGATGCTCTACCGCTTCGACTCCGCGGGGACGAAGGGTGAGATCGCCGCGGGCCGGAAGAGACTCGCCGCCGCGGTGCCGTCCGGGGCGCTGCTCGGCAGCCAGTCGTATCTGGACACCAAGCGCGCCGCCGATGAGGGTGCCGCGGTGACGATCCCCTTCCTGATCGCCTTCGGCGTGCTCGGCATCGTGATGTCGGTGATCATCGTCGGCAGTGTGGTCAGTGGCGCGGTCGGCACCAGCCTGCGCAGGATCGGCATCCTCAAGGCCATCGGCTTCACCCCGCGAGAGGTCGTGCGGGCCTATGTGGCTCAGGCGCTGATCCCGGCCGCTGTCGGCATCGGGCTGGGGGTCGTGCTGGGAAACCTGATGGCGCTGCCGCTGCTGGAGGACACGGGGGAGGTGTACGGCAACGCCTCGCTGTCGGTGGCCTGGTGGGTCGACGTCCTGGTGGTGGCCGCCGCGCTGCTCACCGTCGGGGGCGCGGCGCTGGTCCCCGCGCTGCGGGCCGGGAGGCTGCGTACGGTCGAGGCGATCGCGGTCGGCCGGGCGCCACGCACAGGGCGTGGCCAGTGGGCGCACCGGGCGGCGGGGCGGCTGCCGTTGCCGCGGGCGGTGACGTACGGCCTCGCAAGCCCTTTCGCGCACCCGGTCCGTACGGTCGCGATGCTGCTCGCGGTGGCCTTCGGTACGGTCGCGGCAACCTTCGCGGTGGGGCTGACCGCGTCACTGAACGCGGTCGGCGACGCGCAGGATCCCGAAGAGCGCGCCGCGGTCACTGTCATCAGCGGCAGGCCGGTCGGACCCGGCGGACCCGACGGACCCCCCGGCGGGCCGCCAAGTGGACCCAACGTGCCTGTCCCCGCGGAGCGCAACGCCGCCGCCCCGGCCGTCGACCCCGCCCGGGTGCGCGCTGCCATCGAGGCGCAGGCGGGCACCGCCTCGTACTACGGCATGACTGAGGCGGACGTCACCGTGACCGGGGTTTCCGGCTCGGTCCGGGCCAGCTTCTACCAGGGCGATTTGCGTCACGGCGGCTACGAGATGATCTCCGGCCACTGGATCAGCGGCGCGGGGCAGGCCGTGGTGCCCACGCAATTCCTGGAAAGGACCGGCACCAGGATCGGTGACACGGTGAAGGTGACCTACCAGGGGGACACGCAGACCCTGCGGATCGTCGGCGAGGCCTTCGACACGTCGGACGACGGTATGCGGATTCATACGGACCTCACCGGCTTCGCCGCGGCCCGGCCCGAGGTCTTCCACGTGGAGCTGAAGCCGGGCGTCTCGCCCACCGAGTACGCCGGGAAACTCGCCGCGGTGATACAGCCGCTGGGCGGTGCCGTCATGGCCAACTCCCCCTCAGAGGGGGAGAGCATGATTCTCATCCTGAACGCGATGGCGGTGCTGCTCACCCTCATGCTGGTCTCGGTGGCGGGCCTCGGCGTACTCAACTCGGTCGTCCTCGACACCCGGGAGCGCGTCCATGACCTGGGCGTCTGCAAGGCGCTCGGCATGACGCCACGGCAGACGGTGAGCCTCGTACTCGCCTCGGTGGCCGGGATCGGCGTGCTCGGCGGCCTGGTGGGCGTGCCGACCGGATTCGCGCTGCACGGCTTCGTGCTGCCGGTGATGGGGCATGCCGCGGGCACGAATCTGCCGCCGAGCATCCTGGAGGTGTACGACGCGCCGCAGTTGGTCCTGCTGGGGCTGGCGGGGGTCGTGATCGCGGTGCTGGGCGCGATGGTGCCCGCGGGGTGGGCGGCGAAGACCCGTACGGCTACGGCGCTGCGCACCGAGTAGGCCTGAGCGGTCTCAGCGGTTGAAGCGGGTCAGGTCCGCCGGGGGTGGGGCTGCCGTACAGGCGGAGGCGGGCGATGCCCCGTCGCGGTAGATGTTGAGGCGGACCTGGGCGGCCCGCACGGGGCGGGAAGCGGTGCAGGCGCCGAACGCCGGAAGGTCCTGGGACAGCCGTTCGCCTCGGGGACGGTGGGGCGCTTCGCCGTGCGCTTAGCGGTCCGCCGCCCGCTGCAGGACGTTCTCCGCCAGCCCCCGGAACTCTTTGTAGCAGGTCTGCACGTACTTCTGAGTGCTGCCGAGGGCACCATCCGCGGCCTTGAGTTCGAACATCGGCTTCCGGGCATCATGCGCGAGCGGCATCAGGCTGCGATAGTTGCACAGCGTCGCGATGTGATGGCGGTCGTCGTCCGGCGCGGGGCTCTGTTCACCGAGTACGGCGGCGGAATAGACCCACGGGATGCGCTCCAGCCAGCGCTCGTACGCCTTGACGGGCCGGTCGAGGCGCATCTCCGGCTGCATGATGACGTAGCCCAGCGGAGTCATCTCGGCGGGGGAGCCGAAATCCCGGGCGGCACCTGGGGCAGGACGACCTGTCGCCAGTTGTGCCGCCATTCCCGGAGCGTCGGGCCGAGGTTGCTGAGTCCCTTGAGCGAGAACAAATCGGCGGCGAGCGGCATCAGCACACTGTCGGCGGCGATCAGCGCGGACCGGTTGATGGCTCCGAGGTTGGGGCCGACATCGATGAGGACGATGTCGGCGTCGACGCAGGCGGCGGCGTGCTCGACCATGCGGTGAAATGCGGTGGTGGTACGGATCGCGGCGATGTCCCCCGCGAACGACTTGAACCACTCGTTCGAGAGTTTGTCCTCGAAGCGGCTGAGGTCGAGGCTTCCCGGAAGCAGCCACAGCCCCGGTTTGAGCGATACCGGCTCCACAAGCGCGACATCGCCCGTCCCCTCCAGAATGGGACGCACTGCGTCGGCGACGGTCCGGTCGTCACGGACCCGTCCCACGCCCGGCAAGGTCGCCTCGACCGCCTCTTGGGCGATCAGCTCGGAGGAGTTGTCCCAGAGAGCCTCGATCTCGCTCTCGTCCAGGCACACGGACGTGAGGTTGGCCTGCGGGTCGAGGTCCACCGCAAGGACGTTCCGACCGAGGCGGCTGATCATGTGCGCCAAGTGGTAGGCGAGGGTGGTTTTGCCCACCCCGCCCTTGTTGTTGAACAGCGCGATCGATGTCGCGGTCATGTGGATCTCCGAAGGATTACGGCCAGGACGAGTCGTCCACCTGGAACTCGGCGGGCGGATTGCCGTTACGTTCCAGAGCTGCCCGCACCCGGCCGATTCCCCGGCCGAAGCGGTTGACGTAGCCGAGGCCCTTCAGCGCCGCGGCGAGAGACGGATTGCGGTAGTCCGTGACCACGTCGAAATTGTCGTCCCGCACCTGGCCGAAGGGCCCACCGGGATTCGTCACCTCGACGCAGTCATCGAACCAGACGATACGGGTGGGGGCATAGGAGGTCTCGTAGTTCCGGTGCATCAGGGCATTCATGCAGATCTCGCGGAGGGCCTCCAGCAGCGGATAGTCCGGGCGCGGCGTCTCGCGGAAGCCCTCGCCAACGATCCGGGTCCGCACATTGCTCCGCAGCAGGGGCTCCAGCCGGGCGGCGGTCCCGATGAGGCTGTCCACCGCCGGTAGGCCTGCGGTCGACGCGGGAATCGTTGTCAGGCCCGGCAATGACTGCCTGTTGATCTGTCGCAGCATCGCTTCCGACGGGTCCACACAGAGGATGGGCTGCTCGGGGTGGACGATGCGCGACACCTCCCGCGCGAACAACCCGGTGCCGCTCCCGATGTCGGCGATGCGGTCCGAGGAAGCGATGGACAGCGCCTCGGCAATGCGCGCGGACATCCAAGGGATGTAGTTCGGCCCGTACACCCAATGCTCGTCATACTCGGAGGCGATCTCCCCGTCTCACTGACTGGCTTTTGCTCCTGCGGTGCGTGTCACTGCTCGACCGTCAGCGCCCAGCTGATCGTGGGAGAAGCAGTGATCTGAATGATTCCTTCACTCCGCGCCCTCTTCAGCTGAATTTCGTTGTAGGTGCTGCTTACCTCGTGCTCCACGCATTTGAGCGGGAAACTGAGGCCCACCGGTTTGACGGAGACAGTGAGAGTTCCCTTTCCCTGACAATTGACCTGAACGCCCAAACGCCCCGCCCCGATCTCGTTCTTCACCGGCAGCGTCGCGTTTCCCTTGCGTGATGCCACGCTGAGGAGCACTTCTCCGTCGACGGGTTTGGGCGCCTTCGCGACTGTCTCACCCTCAATGTTCTCTGCCCTGTCACTGCTCTCAGCGGTGCTGGGGCGAGGTTGAGAGGGAGACGATGAAGACGGCTTCGCCTCGTTGTCCTCGCCCCCGGTGCAGCCGCCCGCGCCCAGCACCATCAGTGCGGCCATGAGCGTGCAGCAGGCTCCGGCCCGGCCGGAGGAGGGGCGGGTCAGCTTTCCCACAGGTACCAGCCGACTTTCAGAGGCGTGTAGCTGGTGACCTTCTTCTTGGTGCTGGTGTTGCAGTTGCTGTAGATCACGTAGCTCGTACCCGTGTGCTTGAGCCGGTATACGCCGTACTTTGCGTTGGTGGTCTTCTTCGCCGGGGTGTCGACCGCAATCGAATTGCCAAGCTTCGCAGTGAGTTTGACTGTGAGATTGACCTCGTACTTGGCCTCGATCTTGGCGACCATGACATCGATGCTCGTCTCCAGACCTGCTGTAACGCCGACACCCACCTCACCAGTGACTTCGGAGGTGAAGGTGGACCTCGCCGTACGGGACGTTCCGTTGTAGTTGGAGTTTGTCGCACCAACGGCCTTGTGGTACTGCCCACCCTTGCTGGTGGGCGTGTAGATCCGAGATGGACGGCAGTACTCGGCGCTCGGCTTGTCGCCCGGCTTGCTCGGCGGTCCAGTCTCCTCTGGCAGCGGCTCCGGGTCGGCAGGATCTTCGACCAAGCCGGACTCTTCAGGCTCCACAGGCGGTTCCGTATTGACGACCACAGGATCCTCCAAAGGAGGAATTGCGCTGGTCATCTGTGCGTGCGCCGGCGCCGCCATACCAGCGAGAGCCACGAACGCGATAGCGGAAACCACAGGTCCCCGCCTGACACTGATGCCCATGAAACACCTTCCCCCCTGCCGCCCCCCTTGGAACAGCTGTGGCAACAGTTAGTCATGCGCATGTCTGAACAGATAGAGGAACCATGAATTCCTGAGCAAAACTTGAACTATGCGGAGCGCGGCGCTACCGGTCGGGATGGCGCGGGGCGGTCACGAATACAAAAGCGGACGTCCCTTTCAGGCCATGGCCGATGAGCTGTCGAACAGTTCTCTCCAGAGGAATTGCGGAATCGGACTTATGGCGGTGCCGAATGGGATGACGTCGGCCTGGCTGCATCCGCGCACCTGCCGGGCGGCAGCGGGCTGTCAGCTGAGGTCTGCCGATTCAGACGGTAAGGCCCCCACCTGCTGTAGGCGTCCGGATGGGACAGCAGCAACGACCGCCGCCTACGACCGCAACGTCGGCCTCTGCGGAACCCCGCCCGCCACCGCCCGCTGCCTCGGCGCCGCCGTCCCCGTCCAGCACGTCCCCCTCCGCGAGAGCAGCCTCCGCAGCCACAGCTCCGTCGAGATCAGGTCCGCCAGCCCGTCCAGCGGCACCGGTTCGCCCTCCGAGGCCGCGCGCAGGGCCTTGCGGACCACTCGGGCCTCCACCAGGCCCGCGTCCGCGAGCAGCGGGGCGTCGAAGAGGGCCATCAGTTGCGGCAGCGCGACCCGCAGGCCCGCCCTCGCCGCCGCCGTTGACGAGGCGTGGGTCGTCGCGCCCCAGCCCAGTGGGAGGTCGTGGATGCCCGCCCCCGCCAGGACCGTGCGCAGGATGGCCGCGCGGGCCCCCGACTGGACCCGCAGTGATTCGGGGAGGTCGCGGCACGCCCGTACGACCTGGTTGTCGAGGAACGGCGCGTGCAGGCGCTGGCTGCGGATCTCCGCCGCCTGTTCCAGGATCCGCTGGTCCGAGGCGTGGCGGGCCAGGGCCGCCCGCGCGCGGGCCTCCCCGGGACGCTGCACCGACGTCGGGCGCGTCGCCGCCTCCATCAGGCGAACCGATACTTCTGCCAGCGCCTCGCCCGTGAGCCAGCGTGCCGCGGGCCCCGGCCGGGACCACGTGATCGCGGCCAGCGACGCTCCCAGCGGGCCGCCGTTGGACAGTTCGCCGTTCGACAGCCAGCCGCTCGACAGGACCCCACCGGGACGGTTCGCCTCCAGCAGCCGGTCCGCCGCCCGTTCCAGGCCGGTGCGGTACGGCGTACGGGCGAGCCGCCGCGCCGCCCGGTACACCCGCAGCGGGACGAACAGCGACTGCGGCGAGGGCCCCTCCGCCTGCACCAACGCCTTGACCGGACGCAGCAGATGCCGCCGCCGCCGGTCCAGCAGCAGGTCCGCCAGGCGTGCCGGATGCGCGTCCAGGACCTGGCGCGCCCCCGCCCCCGTGAAGTGGTCCGCGCTGCCCGCGGACAGCCGGCTCCGGTGGCGTTCCGCCGTCACCAGCGACGGCGCGGGCTCGTCCGTCAGCGGCCCGGTGTCCAGGCCCGCGTACGGCAGTCCCTCCTCCCCGGCCGCGACCACCACATGGTGCAGCCGCGGGTTGGAGGCGATCGCCCGCGCGCGCTCCAGTTCGGCTTCGCGTCCGCCCGTCACCAGGTCGTTGAAGGTGACCGCGAGCAGCCGCTCCCCCGCGCCCGTCCCATGGCCCAGGACCGTGCCCGGTACGCCCGGCAGCCCCGCCGCCAGCAGCGCGAGCGTGCCCGACGCGCTGCCGCCCGACAGGTCCGCCCCGATGCCCGGCGCCGGGCCGCCCCCGCGCGCGGCGCGCCGTTCGGCGGGACCCATCCCGGGCACGGGGCCGGGGTCCGGCAGTGGCATCTCGGGCGCGTGCCGCGGCGCGGTGAGCCTGGCCCGTACGGCATCGATCAGCGCGTCCCGTACGCCGTCGATGGCACGCTCCGCCTCGATCTGCGGCCCGGCGACGGCGAGCGACGCCACCGGCTCGTAGCCGGTGATCTCCCTGGACCCCTCGCGCAGGATCAGCGCGTGGCCCGGCGGGATCCGCTTCACCCCTTCGTACGGAGTCGAGTCGCGCAGCGCCTCCGGTGTCTCCGGGCAGGCCAGCAGCGCCGCCAAGTGTCCGATGTCCAGCTGCGCTTCGATGAGGTCGGCGAGTGGGAGCGCGGCGGTGGCGTACGCGGTGCCGTTCGCCCACGGCGTGTAGAAGACGGGTCTGGCCCCGGCCAGGTCGCCGACAATCGTGATCCGCCGGCCGACCTGTACGACCGCGGTGTAGCTGCCCGCCCACGCGGTCAGGTGGCGCAGCGCCCCGCCGCGCGCCGCGAACAGGCCCAGCCGCAGTTCCTCGTCACTGGCCGCGCAGCAGCCGAGGACGGCGAGCTTGGTCACGGGCGCCCCGCCGCCGGAGCGCTGGGAGGGAAAAGGGGCAGGGGGCGGATCGACGGTGACGACGCGCACCTCGTCGGGGCGCCAGTCACCGACCGCCCACAGTGGATCCGGGTCGCCCCACAGGAGTTGAGCGCCTACGGGGTGAATGGAGCGGCCCTCGTCGTACGAGCCGACGGACCCTGCCCCCGCCCCGGCCCCGGCCATACCCGTAACCGCGCCCGTACCGAAGTTCGCGGCGATACTGCTCCAGCCCACCAACCACCGCATCGCCGCCTCCACAGGCTGTGGACAAACTCAGACCCGCCAGGGCCGTGGCCGTTCAGGCCGTACCCGTTCGGGACCATGCTGCCACGAAGGAGGCGCACAGGAGGGGCTCTGGGTAGCGTACGCAAAATGCGAATGCGCCCCTGGCATTGGCGATTTGATGACGGCGGTGGGCGCGGCCGGACAGCGGCCCCGTGCGCACACAGGCCTAAAAGGGGCACGGCCGACGGGCAGCATTCAGCCATTCTCCGGGCCGCGCATGCGCCTGTCCGCGCGCACGTGCTGTGCACGCAGGGTGCACACATCGCGCTTACAGCGCGCATACACACAGTCCGGGAGGCGCTGCTCGCCTCCCGGACCGGTCCGCCGCCCGCGGGGATTGGGGCGGCGGCATCCCCCAGCCCACTGGTTCCAGTACGCAGTGGGCCGACCCACGCAGGACCCATGGAAGCGTCCGTGCACCAGCCGGGGCCAGAGCGCACGGGCGGGCGCACGGCCACACACCGGTAGCACGGCGACCACTCCGTGTCCGCAGGACCGACTACTCCAGCGCACAACAATCTCGCCATACGGAAGACCGCCCCTTAACGGTAGGGATGCGGCGAACTACGCTGTGTTTACTGATGTTCTCCGCAGGGGTGCATATTCCGAGGGGTTCGGCCAGGTGCTTTTGCAGCCGTGACCTCGTGGCTGATCACCGGGGGGAGAACACAGCACGAAAGCCGTGCGCCCAGGCAGCGACGCGGTGGCCGTCTGTGTGTCGAGGGGTGGCGCATGTCCAGGGAGCAACGCGGGCCGAACGAGAAACTCGGCACCGTTCTCGCCCTCGCGGGAATCAGCAACGCCGGTCTCGCCCGGCGGGTCAACGACCTCGGCGCTCAGCGCGGTCTGACCCTTCGCTACGACAAAACGTCCGTGGCCAGATGGGTGTCGAAGGGCATGGTGCCGCAGGGCGCCGCGCCCCATCTCATCGCCGCCGCCATAGGGGCCAAACTCGGCCGTCCCGTGCCGCTGCACGAGATCGGCCTGGCGGACGCCGATCCGGCCCCCGAGGTCGGACTGGCCTTCCCCCGGGACGTGGGCGAGGCGGTGAAATCAGCCACCGAGCTCTACCGCCTCGATCTTGCGGGCCGGCGGGCGGGCAGCGGAGGCATCTGGCAGTCGCTGGCCGGTTCGTTCGCAGTGAGCGCATACGCGACGCCCGCGTCCCGTTGGCTGATAACGCCCGCCGACGCGTCCGTCGAACGGTTGGTGCATCCCACCGACGAGTCTCCTGATACGTCCGACGCCGCCGACACGCCCGCGCGCGTGGGCCACAGCGATGTGGCCAAGCTGCGGGAGGCGGCGGAGGACGCGCGCCGCTGGGACTCCAAGTACGGGGGCGGGGACTGGCGTTCATCGATGGTGCCCGAGTGCCTGCGGGTTGACGCGGCCCCGCTGCTGCTCGGTTCGTACTCCGACGAAGTCGGCCGCGGCCTCTTCGGCGCGACGGCGGAACTGACCCGGCTGGCCGGCTGGATGGCCTTCGACACCGGGCAGCAGGAGGCGGCGCAGCGGTACTACATCCAGGCGCTGCGCCTGGCCCGCGCGGCGGCCGACGTCCCCCTGGGCGGGTATGTGCTGGCTTCGATGTCCTTGCAGGCGACGTACCGGGGGTTCGCGGACGAGGGCGTGGACCTGGCGCAGGCGGCGCTGGAGCGCAACCGCGGCCTCGCCACCGCCCGCACGATGAGCTTCTTCCGGCTGGTGGAGGCACGGGCGCACGCGAAGGCGGCCGACGCGGTGGCGGCAGGGGCGGCGCTCAAGGCGGCGGAGGGCTGGCTGGAGCGCTCACGGTCCGGCGACGCCGACCCGACCTGGCTGGGCTTCTACTCGTACGACCGGTTCGCGGCGGACGCGGCGGAGTGCTACCGCGACCTGAAGGCGCCGCGCCAGGTGCGGCGCTTCACGGAGCAGGCGCTGTCGCGGCCGACGGAGGAGTTCGTACGGTCGCACGGGCTGCGCCTGGTGGTGTCGGCGGTGGCGGAGCTGGAGTCGGGGAACCTGGACGCGGCGTGCGCGGCGGGCACGCGCGCGGTGGAGGTCGCGGGGCGGATCTCGTCGGCGCGGACCACCGAGTACGTACGGGATCTGCTGCACCGCCTTGAGCCGTACGGCGACGAGCCGCGGGTCGTGGAGCTGCGGGAGCGGGCGCGGCCGCTGCTGGTGACTCCGGCGTAGAACTTTCTCGGAGAACTTCCTCGGAGATCTTCCTCGAACTTCCTCATGGTCGTGGTCCACGTGGTTTAAGAGCGTTGTCAGTGGGCCAGTGCACTATCGGGGTGGGAGGTGACGCGGTGACGTCGTCTGAGCAGGGCTTCGACTGTGACGTGCTGGTGATCGGCGGCGGGATCGTCGGCCTGTCGACGGCGTACGCACTGTCGCGCGCGGCTCCCGGGACGCGGGTGACGGTCCTGGAGAAGGAGTCCGGCCTCGCCAGGCACCAGACCGGGCGGAACAGCGGAGTGATCCACAGTGGCATCTACTACCGGCCTGGCTCGCTGAAGGCGCGGTTCGCGGTGCACGGCGCGGCCGAGATGATCGCCTTCTGCGCGGAGTACGGGATTGAGCACAAGGTCGGCGGAAAGCTGATCGTCGCGACCGGGCGGGAGGAGCTGCCCCGGCTGCACGCCCTGGTCCAGCGGGGCCGGGAGAACGGCATTCCGGTGCGGGAGCTGGGTCCGGCGCAGATCGCGGAGTACGAGCCGGAGGTGCGCGGACTGGCGGCGATCCGGGTCGGGGCGACGGGGGTGTGCGACTTCGGGGCGGTGGCGGCGCGGCTCGCGGAGGCGTCCGGCGCGGAGATCCGGTACGGCGAGGAGGTCACGGCGGTCGACCGCCGGACCTGGGGCGTCGCGGTGCGCACGGCATCGGGGACGGTGGTCCGGGCGCGGGTGCTGGTCAATTGCGCGGGCCTGCACTGCGACCGGGTGGCGCGGATGGCGGGCGATGACCCGGGGATGCGGATCGTCCCCTTCCGGGGCGAGTACTACGAGCTGGCCCGGCCCGGTCTGGTGCGGGGGCTGGTGTATCCGGTGCCGGACCCCGCGTTCCCGTTCCTGGGCGTGCATCTGACACGGGGCATCGACGGCGGCGTCCACGCCGGCCCGAACGCGGTCCTTGCGCTGTCCCGCGAGGGCTACACCTGGTCGGCGGTGCGGCCCCGGGAGCTGGCGGGGACGCTTGGCTGGCCGGGCTCCTGGCGGATAGCGCGCAGGCACTGGCGGTACGGGGTGGGGGAGGTGCACCGCTCGCTCTCGAAGCGCGCGTTCACGGCGGCGGTGCGGCGACTGCTGCCGAGGGTGACGGAGGCGGACCTGCGGCCCGCGCCGGCGGGGGTGCGGGCGCAGGCGGTGCTACGGGACGGGACGCTGGCGGACGATTTCCTGATCCGGGAGGCGGCGCGGACGGTGCATGTGCTGAACGCGCCTTCGCCGGCGGCGACGGCGTCGCTGCCGATCGGGAGAGAGGTGGCGGGGCGAGCGCTGAGGGCGCTGTCGGCGGGTGGGGTGGTGCGGGCGGGGGCGGGCTGAGCCTGGGGGCGTTTCAGACGGCCCGCACCAGGTCGGCGGTTAAATCACCCATACCCCGGCTCGCCATACAATCGACGCACTGTGTCTGAGCTCCGGGAAACCAACCCCCACCCCGTCCCCCGCCCCAAAACCGCCCCCCGCTTTCCCGGGGGGCCCGCTGCCGATCCCGCCGGGGATCATCATGAGCGGCGGATTCGCAGCTTTCAGCCGCGGCGGAGTCGGGTGGCTCCCGGGCAGCGTGACGCGTTGGAGCGGCTGTGGCCCGTGTGGGGGATCGATATCGATGGGCTGCGCGTGCTCGACCTCGATGAGATGTTCGGGGGGCTGCCCGTCGTCCTGGAGATCGGGTTCGGGATGGGCGAGGCCACCGCTCTGATGGCCGCCGAAGATCCCGGCACCGGGATTCTCGCCGTCGACGTGCACACACCCGGCCAGGGCAATCTGCTCGTCCTCGCCGAGCGGAACGGACTGTCGAACATACGCGTCGCCAACGGCGACGCGATCATCCTGCTCCAGAAGATGCTCCCGCCCGACTCGCTCGACGGGATCCGCGTCTACTTTCCCGACCCCTGGCCCAAGAAGCGGCACCACAAGCGGCGGCTGATTCAGCCCGAGTTCCTCACCCTCGCCGCCCGCCGCATGAAGCCCGGCGCGGTCCTCCACTGCGCGACCGACTGGGAGCCGTACGCCGAGCAGATGCTCGACGTGTTCACGGCGCATCCGGACTTCGAGAACACCCAGCCCGGCGGCGGCTACGCGCCCCGGCCCGAATTCCGTCCGCTGACCCGTTTCGAGGGCCAGGGCCTGGACAAGGGGCACACAGTCCACGATCTGCTGTTCCGCCGCCGGTCCGACACCGTATAAACGTTCACCGGCACGTCAGGCGCCATCGCCAGTTGTCAGTGTCCCTCGTTAGGGTCATGAGGTGTCCGAGTCGCCCCCGCAGCAGCAGCTCTCACCACAGCCACCGCACCCGGCGGTACCGAGACCGGTGCCAAGCGAAGTGCCGATGCTCGGCGCCCTCCCGCAGCCGCGCCGCGTCACCCGGCTCTGGCGCAGCAAGGCCGTGCGCGCGGGCCTGGTGATCACTCTCCTCGCGCTCTCCGGTCTCGTCATCCTCGCCCTCGTACGCGAACAGACCGGCACTCACGGCTTCCTGGTCGGTCTCGGACTCGCCACCCTCCCCGTCCCCCTCCTCATGGCCGCCTTCCGCTGGCTGGACCGCGTCGAGCCGGGCCCCTGGAAGAATCTGCTCTTCGCCTTCGCCTGGGGCGCCTGCGCCGCCGCCCTCGTCGCGATCATCGCGAACACCTTCGCGACCCGCTGGATAGCCACCGCTACCGCCGATCCGGCGAGCGCGGACACCCTCGGCGCGACCGTGATAGCCCCGATCGTCGAGGAGAGCGCCAAGGCCGCCGCGGTCCTGCTCATCTTCCTGTTCCGCAGACGGGACTTCACCGGGATCGTCGACGGTGTCGTCGTGGCCGGTTTCACCGCGACCGGCTTCGCCTTCACCGAGAACATCCTCTATCTCGGCAACGCCTTCGGTGAGGACCAGCAGATAGGCACCTCGGGGCTCGCCTCGGTGACCGCCGCGACCTTCTTCGTACGGATCGTGATGTCGCCGTTCGCGCACCCGCTCTTCACCGTACTGACGGGCATCGGCTTCGGGATCGCCGCGCTCTCCGCGCGTCGCGCGCGAATACGCCGCGTCGCGCTGCCGCTGCTGGGCCTCGCCCTCGCGATGGGCATGCACGCCCTGTGGAACAGCTCGGCGTCGCTGTTCGGCCCGTGGGGCTTCTACGCCGTGTACGGGGCGTTCATGGTCCCGGCGTTCGGGCTGCTGACCTGGCTGTCGATCTGGACCCGGCAGCGCGAGCTGCGCACGATATCCGCCGAGCTGCCCGCGTACGCCGCGGCCGGCTGGCTCGCCCACACCGAACCGCGCGCGCTCTCCTCGATGCGGGCGCGCACGGTGGCACGCGACTTCGCCCGGCGCACACACGGACGGGCCGCGGCGCACACCGTGTCGGAGTACGAGGCGTACGCGACGTCCCTGGCGTTTCTGCGCCGAAGGGCCCACCGCGGCGCGGCGGGCCCTGACTTCGTGGAGCGCGAGCAGGAGCTGCTGCACCATCTGTGGCAGCGCAAGCACGTGGCCGGTCCCGCGCTGACGTACGCGGCACGGGCGACGGGCCGGGTGCGGACACCGCCGCCGTACCGGGACTACAGCGGGCCCAACCCGTACCGGCACTAGGGACGAGGGACCGACTCAGATCGTCAGGCCCTTGCCCCGCAGCCAGGCCATCGGGTCGATGGGCGAGCCGCCCGCCGTGAACACCTCAAGGTGCAAATGCGCGCCGGTGACATTGCCGGTCGCGCCGACGCGGCCGATCGTCTGGCCCGTCGCCACCTTCTGCCCAACGCTGACCGACATGGACGACTGGTGGGCGTACCAGACCTCCGTACCGTCCTCCAGCTCCAGGATCGTGCGGTAGCCGTACGATCCGGACCAGCCCGCCTCCTTGACCGTGCCGCTGTGCACCGCCTTGACCGGCGTGCCCGTGGGCGCGGCGAAGTCCAGGCCGGTGTGGTAGCCCGACGACCACAGGGAGCCGGCCTGGCCGTACGTGGACGTGATCGTGTACGAGGAGGTGGGGAGCGCGTAGCTCGTGGCGAGCTTGGCGAGCCGGTCGGCCTCCGCCTTGGCCGCGCGCGCGTCGGCCGCCTTCCGGTCGGCCTCGGCCTGCGCCTCCGCCGTGGTCAGCTGCTTCGTCGCCTCCGCGGCTGCCTTCTCCGCGGCGAGCCTCTCGGCGTCCGCCCTGGCCTCGGCGTCCGCCACGGCCTGCTGCTGTTCGACCTGCTGGAGGATCCGGGCGCGCAGTGCCTCGCCCGCGCCGGCCGCGCTCTGCGTGGCGTTCCCGGCTCCCTCCCCGGTGAAGCTCGCCGGCGTGACCGCCGTGACGTCCCCCGTGTCGGAGGAGTCGTCCGCGTCGTCGGAGCCGTCGGACAGCCAGGCGCCCACGCCCGGCAGGGACTCGGCGTCGGGCAGGCTGTCCACTACCGAGTCGGGAAGCGATATGGAGACCGCCGGCTTCTCCTGCGCGGTGGCGATGCCGCCCGCGCCGACCGCCGCGATCACGCCGACGCCGAGCACCGTGGAGCTACGGGCGAGTCCGCCGCGCTGCTTCATGACACGGTGCCGGCCACGTACCGGAAGGACGGAGTCCTTGGTGGGGTTCCATTCCTCCCAGCCCCGCTCCGCCCCCTCGTTACCGAAGAATTCAGATGGAGAAGGTGCTACGGGGGCAGGGGTATTGGACGCCACGGAGGCGTACTCCTTTCCTTCCTTCTCGCCTACCGGGTTAGCTGACGGGTTCGGAGCAGGAAGGTCTCCTACGGGTGCCTCCGCCGCGAAAAGAGCGGCAAAGGATGCCCGATTCACCCCAATTGGTGGTTCCCCGGTTTCCTTGCGAAATTCGGCGCACGCGCACGGTGCCGTCTCTGGCGACGACTGGGACGACCGCGCTGCGTTATCGAACGTTAATAGACACCAGGGCCGGATACCAAGCGGTTCTGGGTATTCATTAAGAACGCCGGCCGGGACTTACCAGGACACAAGCTGCCTGAATGGGGCGAC
This sequence comes from Streptomyces sp. NPDC052236, assembly GCF_044548015.1. NCBI lineage: Bacteria > Bacillati > Actinomycetota > Actinomycetes > Kitasatosporales > Streptomycetaceae > Streptomyces > Streptomyces sp. NPDC052236. Next base: position 27,660 of record NZ_JBIUBL010000049.1, read on the forward strand.
TTGATCGTCCATCAGGCCGCGTCACACCACCCCGCCAGCTTGACGGTATGTCACATGCTATGCGGAGGGATGTCATTCGACTACGCAGGGTGCCGACCGTCCCCGGGGCGGCGGACCGCCAGCAGCGCCAGGTCGTCGCTCAAGCCGCCGCCTGTATGCAGTCGTACGTCCGCGGTCAGCGCGTCCAGCAGCTCCTCCGGCCCCGGGAAGACCCGGCCGCGGAGCCGCTCGCGGGGATCGTAGAAGACACCGTGCGCGTCGCGCGCCTCCGACAGCCCGTCCGTGTAGAGGAGCAGCGTGCCCCCGGCGGGGAGCGGATGCTCGTCGGCCCGGTCCGGCCCGCTGCCCAGCTCGCCCATCCCCAGCGGCAGCGCGTGCTCGCTCGGCTCCAGGACCTCCAGACCGCCGTCGGCGTACAGCATCAGCGGCTCCGGATGGCCCCGGTTCACCACCCGTACCCCGCCCCGCCCGCGCGGGATCTCGGCGAGTACAGCCGTGGTGAACCCCTCGACGACGTCCAGCCCGTCGCGCCGCGTCCCCTCCCGCGCGAGCGCGCGCTCCAGGCGCTGGGCGACGGCCTCGATCGAGCCCTCGTGCTCGGCGGCCTCGCGGAAGGCGCCGATGACGACGGCCACGGCCTCGACCGCGTCGAGCCCCTTGCCCCGGACGTCGCCCACGACCAGGCGTACGCCGTACGGAGTGTCCTGTACGGCGTAGAGGTCGCCGCCGATGGACGCGCCCGCCTGCGCCGCCTCGTACCGCGCCGCGACGCGCAGCCCGCCGATGCGTTCGGCGGGGGTGGGCAGCACGGCGCGCTGCGCTGTCTCGGCGATGACCCGGGCCGAGGCCAGCCGCTCGCCACCACGCCGTACGACCCGGTTGATGAGCAGCGCGAGCCCGGAGACGGTGATCAAGGTGAACATCTCGGTGTACGCCGTGACCTCCGACACGGTCTCGTTGTAGAGGCGCAGGCTGACCATGGCCACGGTGGCGACGAGGCCGGTCAGCAGCGTGGTGAGCCAGGAGAAGAAGGGCGCGGCAATCAGCGGGGCAGCAGCGAAGAGCGGCACCGCCGTGAATCGGGGTGGCGTCGCGAGGTCGAAGGCGAGCCCGCCGGTGATCATGAGTGTGGGCAGCGCACGGATGAAGCGGCGAGCGCCGACAACCCCGGTACCGATGCCGTGCCGCCTTGGGTGCCCCACCTCTGATCTCCTGACCGGTCCGCCCTTGTCAGGTCTCAGGCTGGCCGCAGCCGCGCCGGGCAGCCAATCGCCGTCGGCCAACCGGGCGCACGCCATACGCGCATAGGACATGCGCGCATACGACAGTGGCCCGGCACTCTTTCGAGTGCCGGGCCACTGTCTTCTAGTAGCGGGGGCAGGATTTGAACCTACGACCTCTGGGTTATGAGCCCAGCGAGCTACCGAGCTGCTCCACCCCGCGCCGCTGAACACAACTCTACGCCATCCGGAGCACGGTCGACGCCACCCCGGCGGGAGGGCTCGCTGCCACGCCCGCGGGAGGCTCACTGCGGTGCCAGCCTCGCGGCTCGCATCCGCAGATACCGCGTCTCGGGATTGGAGAGCGTGCGCTGCGCGGCCCGCTGATACGCGGCCCGCGCACCCTCGGCGTCGCCCGCCTTCTCCAGCAGGTGCGCGCGTACGGCGTCGAGCCGGTGGTGTCCCGCCAGCCGGTCCTCCAGCTTGGCGACTTCCGCGAGCCCCGCCACCGGGCCGTGCACCATGGCGACGGCCACGGCCCGGCCCAGTTCGGCCATGGGCTCGGGAGTACGGCGTACGAGAAAGTCGTACAGCCCAAGAATCTGCGGCCAGTCGGTGTCCTCGGCGCGCGCCGCCTCGTCGTGCAGCGCCGCGATCGCCGCCTGCAGCTGGTAGGGACCGGCGGGCCCCTCGGCGAGGGCCTCTTCCACCAGGGCGCAGCCCTCCGCGATCAGCGCCCGGTCCCAGCGCCCGCGGTCCTGCTCGTCGAGCGGGACGATTTCGCCGTACGGTCCGGTGCGGGCCGCGCTGCGGGCCTCGGTGAGCAGCATCAGCGCCAGCAGCCCGGTGACCGCGCCTTCCCTGGGCAGCAGCCTGCGTACGGACCGGGTCAGCCGGATCGCTTCGCGCGCGAGGTCCGCGCGGTGGAGATCGCTGCCGGAGGTCGCCGTATAGCCCTCGTTGAAGATCAGGTAGAGCACCTGGAGCACGACGGCCAGCCGCTGATCGCGGTCCTCGGCCCCCGGCTGCCGGAACGGCGCCCCCTTGACCTTCGCCTTCGCCCTGCTGATGCGCTGCGCCATCGTCGCCTCGGGCACCAGATGCGCGCGGGCGACCTCGGCCGTCGTCAGACCGCCGACGGCCCGCAGGGTGAGCGCGACCTGCGCGGCCGGCGTGAGCTCGGGGTGGCAGCACAGGAAGAGCAGGGTGAGGGTGTCGTCGTCGGACGGCGCGCGGCTCTCGCCGGGCGGCGGCGCGGTGAAGGCGTCGCGCGGGGTGAGCTGGGCGGCCGTCTCCTCGCGCCTGCGCCGCGCCTCCTCGCTGCGCAGCTGGTCGGTGAGGCGGCGCGCGGCCACCTTGATCAGCCAGCCGCGCGGATTGTCGGGGAGGCCCTCGCGCGGCCACTGCTGCGCGGCGGCGAGCAGCGCCTCCTGTACGGAGTCCTCGGCCAGGTCGAAGTGCCCGTACCGGCGCACCAGCACGCCGAGGACCTGCGGCGCGTGCAGGCGCAGCAGGTCCTCGATGTCGGTCGTACGTCTCAACACACACCGTCTCCGGAACCGTCCTGGATGGGCCGGATGACCACCGGGAAGACGGGCGCGCCCGCGGGGGCCGGGCACTGCGCGACGCGCGCGGCGATCTCGGTGACCCGCTCCAGGCTCTCGCATTCCAGAACCCAGTACCCGGCGAGTACCTCCTTGGTCTCACCGTAGGGGCCGTCCGTGATCACCGGGCGGCCGTCCGGGCCCGCAGTGACGAAGCGGGTCTGCGCGGGTTCGGTCAGTCCCTGCGCGTCGACGAGCTCACCGGACTCGGCGAGGTCGTTGTTGATGCCTTCCATGAAGGAGAACATCGCCTGGAGCTCCTTCTCGCTCCAGGCAGGGCTGTGCTCGGAGGGCTTGCCGGTCATCGCGTCGTAGTCGGCCTGCGTGCCCCGCACCATCACCAGATACTTCATGACTTCGCTCCTTCGGATGAATCACCTGAGTCGCTGCCCTTGTGGGCAACTTTCACAGGGGACGTCGTGGCCGACGACGGGTTCTCGACATCCTCTCGGCACTTCTTTTGGAATTTTCTCGGAACCACGTGCAACGCACGCTCGGCGCCAAAGCATCTGAGGTGGGCAGGCTTTGCTCTCGGAGAGACAGGAACGCGGCAGACATGGGATTTCGGATGAGCGCCGGGGCGGCCCTGGCCGCGGCAGTGGTCGTACTGACGAGCGGTACGGCGCACGCCGCCCCGGGGTGGGAGGCACCGACGCTGCCCGTCACGGGGAATGGCGCGCTGCTCGGGGTCACGCGGGTGGACAGCCACATCAGCTGGGCCTACGGCATAGGGGTGACCCGGGAGGGCCGCGCGGAGCGTCACTCGCCGCTGCTGCTCTCGTACGACGACCGGAAGAGCGCGGCGGGCTGGCGGGAGGTGCCGGTGCCCGCGTTCGGCGAAACCTCCAACCGCATCTCCTCGGTCAGCGCCCTGTCCGCGCGCGACGCGTGGATGGTGAGCGACTGGGAGCAGACGCGCGGCGGCATCCTCACGCAGCACTGGGACGGTACGGCGTGGCGGCAGGTCACCGCCCCGATGCCGGCCGGGAAGTTCACGGACGGCGGCCTGCTGGACGTGTCCACGCGGGCGAGCGACGACGCGTGGGCGGTGGGCTGGGCGACGTTCATCGACAGTGAGCGGCCCAACCCGGACAAGCCGGGCGGCACGATCTACGAGACGCACGCCGAGGCCCTCGTGGAGCACTGGGACGGTACGTCCTGGCAGGTCATGCCCATGCCGCGCGCCGCTGACAACTGGCTCACGTCGGTGACGGCGATCGCGGCGGACGATGTGTGGGCCTCGGGCTACAGCGACGAGGACACGCCCGTCGCGTACCACTACGACGGGACGGCGTGGTCGCAGGTCCCGGTGCCGTACAGCGGAATCAACGGCGAGCTCATCGACCTGGAGGTGCGTGGTCCCAACGACATCTGGGCGGCGGGCCGGGTGCTGCTGGACGAGGAGGACCGGGGCCATGCTCTGGTCGCGCACTGGAACGGCCGCGTGTGGCGGCAGGTTCCGGTGCCCAGCGGCACGGGCAGGGTGAGGGACCTGACGCTGACGCCCGCCGGCGTGGTCATCGTCGGGCAGGAGCTGGACGGTACGTCCTACGCCATGAGGCGCGACGGCGCGCGCTGGACGAGGCTCGCCGTGCCGGACGGGGGTACGAGCAGCCGTTATCTGGCCTCGGCGGCCTGGACCTGGCAGGGACTGACCATCGCGGGCACGGACTTCGACGCCGAGGGCCTGCCGAAGCCCGTACTGCTCACGGACTGAACTCACGGACTGAACTCGCGGACAGGGCGCGCTGCATGAGCCGCGTGTCTATCCAGCGGCCGTGCTTGTAGCCGACGCCGGTCAGCAGTCCGGCGTCGGCGAAGCCGAAGCGGCGGTGCAGCGCGGCGGAACCGGTGGAGCCGGCCGAGCCGGTGTCCGTGATGACCGCGATCATCTGGTGCAGACCGGCCCGGGTGCTCTCGGCCAGCAGCGCGCCGAGCAGCGCTGCACCCAGGCCCCGGCCGGTGCGGTCGGGGGCGACGTAGATCGTGTCCTCCACGGTGTGGCGGTACGCCGGTCTGTCCCGCCAGGGTCCGGCGTACGCGTACCCCGCCACCTCACCGGACAACTCGGCCACCAGGAATGGCAGGCCGCGGCCGGTGAGGTGGTCGAGCCGCTGGTGCCACGCGGCGACGGTCGGCGGGGTCTCCTCGAAGGTGGCCACGGTGTGGGTGACGTAGTGCGTGAAGATCTCGGCCACGGCCTTGAGATCCGCGGGTACGGCTGGGCGGATGATCGCCTCGTTCATCTCGGGAGCTGCCACGAACGCGTACTCATTTCTCTATAGCGGAAACTGTGCCATTATAGCGAAATGTTGGACCTCGCGGCATTGGGCCGGCACATCCAGGCACTGCGGCACAGCCGTGGCCAGACTCTCCAGCGGCTGGCAGCGGTCGCCGAGGTGAGCGTGAGCATGCTGTCCTCGGTGGAACGAGGCCAGAAGGCGCCCACAGTCGTCGTACTCGCCCGTATCGCGGACGGTCTCGGCGTCCCGCTCACGGAGCTGGTCGCACAGCCCGACGACGACCGGATCATCGTGCGGCGCGCCACCGAACAGGACACGGTGGACGAACCGGGAGGGTGGCGGCGGACGATCCTCACGCCGGTCGTGCCGGGCGTGAACTTCGAATGGATCCGGACCACGCTGCCGGCGGGCTGCGACGCGGGACAGTTCCCGGCGTACGCTCCGGGCTCCCATGAGTTCATCGTGGTGGAAGCGGGCACCGTCCAGCTCACGCTGGGGGAGCGCTCCGTGGAGCTGGGGGAGGGGGACTCGCTGTACTTCGCCGCCGACGTCACCCACGCGTACGCGAACCGTGGCGCCGATCCGTGCACGTACTACATCGCGGCACTGATCATGCGACCGCGGGCGGCCCAGCTGCGAGGCGGCGGGCCGTCCCCGCCGTAGGCAGCACTGTAGAGGCAGCGCGCTTCAGGGGCTGACCCGGCCGGCGCCACGGCCCGGTACTGCCGCTGCCGCTGCCGCCACCATCGCCTCCGGGCCCAGCCCCTCGCCGCACCTGAACGCCGCCTCGAAGGGGGGGCCCCCCCCCCCCCCCCCCCCCGCCCCCCCCCCCCCCCCCGGCCGCGCGGGCCCCCCCCCCCCCCCCGCGGGGGCGGGGGGCGCGGCGGCGGGGC
>NZ_JBIUBL010000050.1:0-33433 GCF_044548015.1 Streptomyces sp. NPDC052236
GGCAAACCCGGCTCCAAAATGCATGTTCTGTCCGACCGGTCCGGACTGCCCCTCGTGGTCGGTGTCTCCGCCGGCAACACCCACGACAGCCACGGACTGAAGCCCATGGTGGCCGTCTCCAATCGAGACACGACCCCGAAAACGGCTGGTACTACAAGCCCCGCAAACTGCACGCCGATAAGGCCTACGACATACCCGACCTGCGCAGATGGCTCCGCGGCAAACGCATCGGCGTCCGCATCGCCCGCAAAGGCATCGAGTCCAGTGAACGATTAGGCCGACACCGGTGGGTGATTGAGCGCACGATGTCCTGGTTGACCGGCTACCGCCGACTCAGCCCCCGCTACGAACGCCATTCCCGCAACTACCTGGCCTTCCTCGGCCTCGCCGCCGCACTCTGCTGCTACAAACGACTCATTCACCTCACCACATAGGACACGGTCTTAGCAAGGCAACCTTCCAGGGCGACGCCGGGTTTGGCGAGGCAACCTTCAAGGGTCATGCCGAATTCAAGTCGGCGAGCTTCAGGGGCGAGGGCTGTTTTAGGGAGGCGACGTTCGAGAACAATGCCGGGCTCCGAGAGGCGGTCTTCGAACGCGATGCCGATTTCAGTGAGGCGACCTTCAAAGCGGTCGCCGCCTTCGACGCAGTAAACTTCGAAAGGAACGCCGGATTTGACAACGCCGCCTTTGAAGGCGACACCTCTTTTAAAGGGGCGACTTTTGAAGGCGATGCGACTTTCCCGAAGGTGACCCTTCAGGGCTACACAGACTTCGAGTCGGCGATCTTCCATGGTCTGGGCTGGTTCGCCGACGCAACCTTCGAAGGCGACACCACATTCCGCGAGGCGACGTTCAAAAGCGACGTCGGATTCCTGAACGCGACGTTCAAGGTGCTCGCCTACTTTGAATCAGTGACCTTTAATGGCGCCGCCTGGTTCAAGAAGGCCACTTTTGAAGGCGGAGCTGAATTCACAAAGGTGACCTTCAAGGGGTACGCCGATTTCAGTTCGACGGTCTTCGAGAACAATGCCGGATTCCTGGATGCGACGTTCAAAGCGGACGCCGACTTCGAATCAGCGATCTTCGATGGCGTCGCCTGGTTCAGATCAACAACTTTCGAGAAGGCAGAAAAATTTGGGTGCACATCGCCTCCGGCGAGCCAGACGACCGGAAGTCGCTGGAGGAGCTGATCAATACGGACTTCCTCGGTGACCGGACCGGCAACGAAAAACTCAGGCGAGGCAGCGACTACCTGCGCGACGACCTCGTAGCCACCGGCGATCTCCCGGGCGCGGTCACCGAAGCCCTGCGCAACATCGCCCTGGACTGGCGCTACCTCCACCCCAGCCTTCCGAACCTGCACGACTGAACGCGCCGCCCGCCTCGCGTTCCGCCGGCACAAGGGCTTCCAGGACCTTGCCGCGGCGCGGGGCCGGCTACTACTGCTCGTGATCGCTCACGCCTCCAGAGACCACGGATCTCCTGTGGACAGATTCCGGGATCTCCGCAGATGGGGGCGGGTGCTGTCGGTGTCCGTCCGTACGGTGGGAGGCATGACGAACGTCCTCGAACCCCGAGCCGGTGCCGGTGCCCATCCGGGTGCTGCTGCCCGGGGATCAGGAAGTCGTCGCGCACCTGTGGTCCCGGCGCCAGCTGCGCGACGGCTGGCTGTACCAGGTCGGCCTCCCCGCGTACCGAAACGGCCCCGGCGACAGTGTGGAACCTGCCGAGTACCGGGTCTGGGTACGCGCCCCGCAGCACGTACGCCCCGTGGACGGCGTCCGGTACGAGGCGGTGCCCACCGAGTACCTGCCGTCAGCCTCACCCGTTCAGGAGGCGCTGGGGCCCCGCCGCCCGTCCGGCTGGGTACTGGCGAAGGCCCCCGGCCGCGGGCCCGGCCGGGGTGTCGTGCACGCCGTCGACTGCGCAGAGGCTCCGGCCGGGGTACCGGTGCTGACCCTGGAGAAGGCGCTGGACGCTGCCGAGCACCCAGGTGTCCGGCTGTGTTCCCTGTGCGGCGCTGCGGCCGAACTCGATCCCGTGCTCTGGGGCTTCGACCGCGGTGGCGACTGACGGCCGTACGGGGATCCGGGCGCGGCCACGGTCGGAACTCCTCAGCTACGGGACTGGCCCAGGAAGGCATCGAACATGGCGCGGGCGCGTTCCGGCCCGTACAGGGTCATCTGCTGCTGAACGAGGGCCTCGATGCGTTCCTTGACTTTGGTGAGCTCCTCCGGCGTGTCCAGGTGTGTGGGATCGAACGGCTCCTCGACACCGACCACCGCCGGGAATGGCTGATCTGCCGTCCCGATGTCGTAGGCGCGCACCTCTGGAACGAGCGGCAGCACGATCAGGCGGGAGCCCTCCGTCAGGTTGAGCGCGGCAGCGGAGGGCGCGTACAGGTTGCCGACCTTCTCCCGCAGGAAGAACGCGGCCATCTCCGCCGGGGAGACGATGAACCCCCACCTCTCGTACGTGTGCGCCAGATCGGCGTCCCATACGTAGCCGGTCAGCATCCGGCGGCCGCGCCGACGCTCGATGTCGGCGGCTGCACGGACCAGCTGCCGGCCGATGCCCTACCCGCGGGAGGCGGATGCCACAGCCATAAAGGCCAAGTGCGCGCTGACCGCGTTGACCCGGTCGAACATCTTGCGCTGCATGCCAACCTGCTGGGCATATAGGTTCTGGTGTGCTTTCAGGTCGGCCAAGTCGTCGCCCGGCTTCGAACCGAGGTTGCCGCCCTGGACCAGCACGGCGCCCAGCAGTGTGCGGCGCCGCTCGAAGACCAGGAGGCGGAACGGCTCGGCGTACCGGGCCGTGTCGACCCCGCTGTCGAGGAGATGACAGGACGCCGCCAGCTGCATCCGGTCCTGTTCATCCCGGGCCACTTCCGCGAGTAGGGTCCGGACCGCGTCGCCTTCTCCGACACGAGCCGGGCGTACACCCGACGTCTCCCCCTTGCGTGCCTTGACCCGCCCCATCTGTCTCTCCCTCGGTGTCGGTGGTGCGCAGCGTTCCGGAGAAGCGGCTCACCGTCGTTGCTCCGGTCAAGAATCGCCCCGGCCCGGCTGTTGCGTGGTAGATCCCGCGAAAGATTCCTCCGGAAGGCCTACGCCTCGTTGGGCGTCGGCATCGGGTCCGTGCGCGGGCGAGCCCCGGACCGCATCGGTCCGGGGCTCGCGGGCTGTTCGGGACGCGGCCTCTACAGGTCGAACTCGAGGTGCTCGATGTCCGTGAACCGCACCTCCTCCAGGCTTCCGGCGCGGCGGCCGCCGTCCTGGAAGTACACCTCCTTGAGCGCTTCGGCGGCGATCTCCTGGAGCTGCTGGTCGGTGGCGCCGGCCTCCTGGGCGTCGAAGAGACGGGCGGCGTAGCGGGGCGGCAGGGCGACGGTCAGGTGCCGGATGCGGTCCTGGTCCGTCGACCCGATCGGCGCGGTGTAGCCCACGCGGGCGCGGGTGTCGACGACGATGCCACCGGTCGTTGCTGCCTTCTGCCGGGCCTTGGCGCGGATCTGCGGCTGCCACCGCTTCTTCACCTCGCGCTCCAGGCACGCGGCGAGGTCGGCGCGGGGCTTTTTGATCTGGTCCTTCACGTACCGTTCGACGGTGCGCTGCGAGATGCGCAGCACCCCGGCACCCGACTCTGTTCCCTTTGCGGCGCCGCTCTTGAGCTGGACCCCGTGCTCAAGGGCTTCGACCAGGGCTTCGGCGAGAGCTGAGCGGCGGGTCAGCGGCGGGTGACGGTGAAGCCGGTGTCGTTGACGGCGGCGGTCCACACGTCGCGGTCGAACCACTTGGTGATGTTCGGCTGCATCTCGTTAATGGTGCGCATCCGGGCTTCCCAGTCGTGCCCGGCCGGGCCGCGGCTGCCGTCGCATCCAGTACAGCCGTCCTCGCCGTGGATGTGGCCGGCCATCCAGGCGTTGACCGCAACGTTGATGATGACCGCGTACAGGTCGCCGCCGGTCTGGGCCAGGGAGTCCGGCACACCGGCGAGGACCAGGGCGAGTTCGGGGTTGTCGATCGGCGGCATCGGGGCCTGCCCGACGTCCTTCTCGCTGCTGCTCTCCTCATAGGAGGACAAGCTCTGCGCGAGGCGGTCGGCCGTGGCCTTGGCATCGAAGTAGCGCCAGGCGGAACGCACCTGGATGCCGAGCCGCTCGGACACGGTGGTGATCTGCTGCTCGATGGTCTCCGCCACGGTCGCCGGCGCGAGGGTCACCCCGCGGTGGGCCAGCTCGGAGAGCGTCTGGGCAACGGCTTCCTTGAACGCCTTGGTGTTCCGCACGACTGCATCGTAGGCGCACTGGAGCAGCTGGCAGACGGCTTCCCCGCATTGAACCGCCACAGGTGCCCAGCGGGTGACGGGGCACCTCAGCATCGTTGGACAGGGCAACGCGTGCAGGAACATCCGACCCCGCGGATACGCGAGTAAGGGCCCGAACCATCTCGGTAGGCTCGCCTCGGGGCTGGCTTCGCATGCCCGTACGGGAAACCGCTCACGCGTGCGGATGCGGGAAGGGCGTTGTCAGACCCCGCTGTCACCATCCGGTCATGCCCATCAGCCGGGAGTACGCGCACTCCCTCTTCACGGACCTGACGCAGAGCGCCACGGTGCCACTGGACCTGACGAGCTCCTCCACATGCCGGGCCTGCGACAGCACGGTCACGTCTTCTTCGGCGACATAGCCCTGTGCTGCTACAAGCACAAGGTGCGCTGGAAGTACGACGAACGGGAGATCCGCCGCGCCGGACGTTCGTTCGCGGAGCTGCGCCTGGACCTGGACGACGTTGTGGACGTGGAGCTGCCCCCCGTACCGCGACATCCCGGAACGCGACCCGGAGGAGTGGAGCCGTCCTGACTGGCGGCGACAGCTGGTGTCGTGGATGTTCAACCAGGCCCGCTACAAAGCCCAGGAGGGGCGCCCTTACGAAGAGTGGGACGACACCTGGAGGGAAATCGGAGCGAACGGACTGCCGGGCGATCTGACCTGGGAGGAGTTCGTCGCGGCCGCCAGCAGGCACCGGCACTCGCAGAACATCGCCAGCACCCGGCCGCTGCGACTGCTGACCTGGTCCGGCCAGACCTGGCTTCTGCCCCGGGCCTACACGGAGCTCCTGGACCGCTGGGGACAGCGGGAGGAGGAACTGCTCACCCGGGGCCCGGCTCTGCTCCTGCGGCGCCCAGAGCCCGGTCTGGGGCGGCTGAGAACGAGGTAATCCAGTCGTGGCGTGACGCGGGCGGTGAGGGCCCCACGTCGTAGGCGGGCGATGCAGGCCGGAACAGGCAGCAGGTGTCAGGACGGCTCGCCGGGCGCCGGATTGGAACGCCGACGGATGACATCGGGCAGCTGGCGGGAGCAGGCGGCCGGGATGAAGAACAGCCAGGTCATGCCGAGCCCGGTCACGGTGGCGCTCAACAGGCCCACCGACACCGACGGGTCGTCGACCGAGGCCACCCCGCAGAACACCGAGCTGACGGCCACGAACACCAGCGACGCGACGATCCATCGTTCTCGCAGCGGTGAACGGGTGCGGGCCACCACGCTCATCCACCATGTCCAGCCCGCCATCAGGCAGAACAGCACGGCCGCCGGCGGCAGAAGGACGGGCGGCGCCCACCGCGCGACGTCGCCGCGGGGCAGCTCCTGCCCGGCCTGGTGGCCGACCTGGACCAGCCACACCAGGTACACCGGCACCTCGACCGCGATCACCACCCACATCAAGACCCGCAGACCCCATAACGCGCCCCGCTCGCTCATCTCTTGGCCCTCCCCTTCGATCACCAGGTCCAGGGGAACGTAGCGGCCGGGCGCCGCCGCCCACCAGGACGCCTGTGACGAAGCAGCCCAGTTGGCAAGGGTCGGGGCAGGCTGCCGCTGACGAGAAAGTTATGACGGTGCTGGCGCAGTGCGGTGGGCGGCGGTCCACGGTCCCATGAACGGGCGGGCCAGCTCACCTCCCTTACCGCGGCTGCCGCCGTACCGAGGCGTACCGCTGCCGGTACCTGGCGGACTGGTGGGCGACGAAGTTGCGCCGGCAGCTCGCCATCGATGACGCCGAGCGCGCCGTTCTGGCCGAGCGAGCCGTGGGCCGCCCGAATGCATCGGGGAAGCGACGGGTGGGCGGTGCTACCGAGCTGCTCTCCGTGCCGCACCCTGGTGCGCACGCCGGGGCACAGGCGCACACGTCCGTCTGTCGCGTGCCGGTGCGTGCCGACGCTGGCATGCGCCGGTCTGCTGGGCAGTGCTACCGGATCACTTGATGGATGGGTTTGCCCGCCGCAGGCCCGGACGGGGGACCGCTGGCCTCCAGCATGGGAGCAGCGCGCCTCCGGCGGCACGGTTGCTTTGTGTGTGATCGCCGGAGACGTTCCCTGCCCGACCAAGAGGACCATGCCGAACATGACCGGTGCAGGCAGTACGGCACCTGGCCAGAACTGGCAGACCTACAACAACCCTCTGTGGTGGGCGCTCAGTGAACGGTGAAGGGATGACGATGAGCACTGCCCAAGCGGCAGCCACAGGTGGTGAGCAATCCGCCCCTCCGATCAGCACGGTCGCGGGGACCGGGGCTGAGGGGTTCAAGGGGGACAACGAGCCTGCCGTTACGGCCCAGTTGAACCGTCCGTACGGGATTGCGGTGGACAGCACCGGCACTCTGTACTTCTCCGACTTCTACAACCACCGGGTCCGGAAGATCAGCACGGTCGCGGGGACCGGGGCTGCGGGATTCAGCGGGGACAATGGCCCTGCCGTCTCGGCCCAGCTGAACTACCCGCGTGCGGTGGCAGTCGACAGCGCAGGCTCCGTTTACATCACCGATACCAACAACCACAGGGTCCGAAAGATCACGACCGATGGGAAGATCAGCACGGTCGCCGGCGCGGGCACTGCGGGCTTCAGCGGTGACGACGGCCCCGCCACCGCCGCCCGGTTGCACACCCCGTTGGGGGTGGCAGTGGACAGCACCGGTGTCCTCCACATCACCGACCACGGCAACCACCGGATCCGAAAGATCACGACCGATGGGAAGATCAGTACGGTCGCGGGGACCGGGGCCGGGGGCTTCGCGGGAGACGGCGGCCCAGCGCTTTCAGCCCAGCTGAATGGCCCGCACACAGTGGCGGTGGATGGCGCGGGCGACCTCTACATCGCCGACTACAGCAATCACCGGGTCCGGAAGGTCACGGCGGACGGGAAGATCAGCACGGTCGCCGGCACGGGCACCGCGGGCTTCAGCGGTGACGACGGCCCGGCCGCCTCAGCCCAGCTGAAGAACCCGTTCGGGCTCGCTGTGGACTGCGTCAACACCCTCTACATCGCCGACCACCTCAACCACCGGGTTCGGAAGATCGCGTCGGCGCGGATGGCCGGGCTGCCCGAGTCGGGCACCGTGGTCTCCTGGGCCAACGTCCGCAGCAGGTTGCGGATGGCGGTCGTGCGTGAGTCCACCAAGGACGGGGCCGAGATCCACCAGTTGCTCGCCGTCCCCAGGGATCACCAGCGGTGGCGACTGGTCGCGGCGGGCCAGGACAACGGCGACGTCCTGTACAGGATCGAGAACGTGCGCAGCGGCAAGGTCCTGGAGGTCGTCGGCGCACAGGAGGCGTCCGGGGCGGTGGTCGCGCAACGCACCTACGAGGGTGCTGACGCACGCCACCAGCAGTGGAGGCTGATCCCGGTGGGCTCGGTGAACGGCAGTCCGCGGGTGTACGAGATCGCGAACCGGAACAGCGGTCTGCTGCTGCGAGTCGACACCAACGCCCGTACGGCGATCAAGCAGGACGGGGCGGACGGCGACCACCAAGGTCGGCAGTGGCAGCTGCTCCCCGTGTGACGCACGTGGGGTCAGGGGTGACCTCGCCCCTGACCCCACGGAACCCTTGCGTCAGTTGGAACCAGACGGGTCCTCGGCGGTCGGCTTGGGTGCTTTGGGAGTCTCCGGGGCCTTCGGGGCCTTGGTGTAATCGCTCTTCTTCGGCTTGTTCTCCAGGTCCTCGTCTTTCTGGAGGCCGCTGTGTTTCGTCACCGTCGCACTTGACTCCTGCATGCGGGCGGACGCCGCCTCGGACACCGAGTCGGGATTCTGGGCGTACTGGGCCTGCGCACCGGCAGATTCCTGGGTGGTCTGGATGAAGGAGCCGAGGAAGCCCAGGATGGCGCGCGCTTCGGGTGACTGTTCCTGGACCACCTTCGCGTGGGAGGAAGCTCCGTGGATCGCGCTGTTGAACAGGCTGGTGCTCCTGTCGTCGTATGTGTCGTCGTCGGCGTCCTCGAAGTCGACGCCTGCCCCCGGCTGCGGCTTGACGCTGTCGGTGGTTACGGAGAAGAGCCCCGCACCCTTGCCCGCGAAGTTGAAAACGTTGTCGAACACCATGGTCGTCACCCTTGTTCGTCGTCGTGGCGCCGCCGCCCGGTCAAGGCTGCTTGTGCAGCGCTCGGTGGCTGTCAATCAGGCTCTCGCAGTCGAACATCGTGTGGTGGACATCCAGGGCGGAGACGACCTCTGCCCACCCATGCACCACCGAACTCACCACCGCAGATCCGGCGTACTGCCCGGGCAGCAGCCTGCAGCTCCGGAGCAGCAGCAGGCGAGTGGTCAGGCGTCGGCCTGGGCGACGGCGGCGCGGAACTCCTGGGTCATCAGGGCGACCGAGCCGCGCTGTACGGGAGTCGGGCCCGGCTGTCAGGAGGTGAGGATCGAGATGCCGTCTCCGAGCAGTTTCAGCCCGAGAACGAAGAACAGGACCGCCATCACGGCGACATTGTGCTGGGCTGCCCAGTCTTTCCAACTGCCGAGCGTGGTCTTGGCTCGCTCTCCTCCGAGTAGGAAGATTCCCAGTGGGGCCAGCAGGCCGAGGGTGGCGATCAGGACGAAGATCGCCAGCGATGCGACCTGCTGCCCGACCGGCAGTCCGGCTGAACCGATCGCGGCGCCCGCGGCGATGGTCAGCGGGGCGTTCTTGGCGTTGAGCGCGGCCAGGGCCACACCGAGTCCGAAGACCTTGACCGGCGTGAGGCGGTCGATGGCGCCCATCCACTTCGGCAGCTGTGCTTGCGAGGGATCCGCCGGACGCCGGCGCCACTGCCGGGCACCGAAGAGGACCAGGAGCACACCCAGAGCGAGCTTGAGAGCTCCCACCCAGATGGCCGGTTGATTGTGGGCCGAGGCACCTGCGGGGGAAGCGACCACCAGCATCACCGCACCCAGCGCCGAAAGTCCCAGGATCCAGCCGACGGCGAACAGCAGTCCGTTGAGACGTCCCCGGGGCGTGGCGAGAATGAGGATGATCGCGATGATCGGGAGCGGGCTGATCGCGACGCCGGCCGCAAGACCCAGCACGTCACCGAGAACTTTGCCCATGGTTACCTCCAGGGGGCAGGGCGGCGATCGGGTCGAGCAAGGCTTGGCGGCAGTGGGTGACCCGACCGCCGGGGCGGGCATCCGCAGGGGTGTCGTGGACGTGCCCCGGGCCTGCAGAAGGGCCCCAGTGCGGTCTCCGCCGTCCCGGAAGCGGCCCTTCTGAACGGCGAACCCCCCGGCGGGCAGCATCCGTCCCGCGGCCGTTCGGACGTTCCGGACTGCTGAGCGCCTTCATCGCTCAGACCCGCTCACGGTGTGGCGGGGACGGCGCCTGGGTGCTGCGGCGAGCTGTTACGCGGCTGGCTTCTCGACCAGCGGAAGCGGCTGCCCGGGAACGTGACGGCGACGCGGGACACCTTCATTCCATCTTCCTGTGCCTTTCCGGATCTGTCCTCGGGAGCTTCTCAGAGGGCGAGCACCCTGGCCCTGGCCTGCTGGCCACCCGTGTTGTTGCCTTCCCGGGACTGGACCAGCCAGCTGGCACCCGAGGCTGCTTTCCACATCCCCAGGGCGCAAGTTGCGAGGCGGCGCATGTGTGGTGAGGGTTGAAAGGTGAGGGCGATGGCGCCTCATGTTGGAGCGTTTGGTGCCCCTTGAACCGATCAGTGGCAGGAGAATCTCACGATGACCGCGACGACAGGTGCGAGCCAGTCGGCTCAGCCCGAGCGCCCAGGCATGAGGGATGGGGTGTGTAGCGAGTTCACTGTCTTTACCAAGATCAAGCCGGGTCATGCGGATGCTCTGCGTGAGGATCTCGCCACGCTCGCCAGCGGGTCGGCTGACGTGGAGGCTCGTGCGGCGCTGCGCCAGATCGGCACCCTGCACGACGCACGGCACGTGATGTTCGACAACGACACCCGATTTATGTTCGCCAGCGTCTTCGACGGCTCCTGGGACACGTACATCGACGACTTCAGCAAGACGGTGGTCGGGGTCCGCTTCGACAAGGTCTTCTCGCACACCGAAGGGTTCCCTGGCGTCAGCGATCCAGGGGTGAAGGACTGGTTCGTTGCCCACCAGGCGCCCGCGGGGGTCTTCGTCAGCTCGTACCCCGATCTGACCGTTCAGCAGATCTGGAAGGACCAGCGCGTGAACGAGGCGTTCCAGGAGGTGCTGGACACCCCTGAATTCCGGGCGGCGCTGGAGAACCCGGCCAACGCGGAGCTACTGGCCACGCCTGCCTTCCAGAAGCTGATGGAGGAAGCCGCGGCCTAGGCGCGCTGGAACCCGGACACAACCACCCCTCAGAGCCGACCCAACATCGGTGGATCGCGTCGGCGGACGCCGGCCGGCCGCTGCAGGGCTGCCCAGGCGGAGACCGATGTGGAGGCACGAGCGAACATGAACACGGCGGCAAGCAGCAGCACAGCCGGCACGGTCGTCGAGATCGACGACGTGCAGAGCGGGGCACTGCGTCCACGGCCGGTGCCGTACGAGGGAAAGTTCATCTTCCTGCGCGTCGATGACCGCCACGCCGGACGCGACCTGCTGCGGCGTCTGCTCCCGTTGACCTCTGCTGGTCTGCCCAGCGGGGACCGGAGCCAGGACGCCTGGGTGGCTGTGGCGTTCACCTACCAGGGGCTCAAGGCCCTGGGCGTGCCCCAGGAGTCACTGGACAGCTTTCCGCGGGCCTTTCGTGAGGGCATGGCTGCCCGGGCGGAGCGCATCGGCGACGTGGGCGACAGTGCCCCGGCCCACTGGGAGACACCGTTTGGAACGGGCGATGTTCACATCGCGTTGAGCGCCCTGTCTTCCGATGCGGCGCAGCTGGACAAGGAGCTGGAGCAAGCCCGTGTCGCCTGCCAGGACACGCCCGGTGTCCAGGTGATCTGGCAGCAGGACGTTCACCAGCTCCCGACCGGGCGCACCACCTTCGGCTTCCGCGACGGCATCAGCCATCCGAACATCGAGGGCGTCGGACTGCCCGGCTCCAACCCGCAGGAAGTCCCCATCAAGGCCGGCGAGTTCATCCTCGGCTACCCCGACGAAACCGGCAACCTGCCGCCCATGCCCAGCCCCGATGTGCTGGGGCGCAACGGAACCTACGTGGCCGTGCGCAAGATCCACACCAACGTGGCGGCCTGGCGCCGATACCTGCGCGCGAACACCTCCAGCGCCCAGGAAGAGGCACTCCTGGCGGCCAAGATGGTCGGCCGCTGGCCCAGCGGAGCGCCGCTGACGCTGGCGCCGGAGCACGACGACCCGGAGCTTGCGGCAGATCCGCACCGCGTCAACAACTTCCTGTACCGGGAGAACGACGATCGCGGCCTCCGGTGTCCCGCCGGTGCGCACATCCGGCGCAACAACCCCCGCGATGCCACCATCATCGGCGACGCACGGATGCACCGTCTCATTCGCCGCGGCACCACCTACGGCCCTCCGCTGCCCGAGGGCGTGCTGGAGGACGACGGCGCCGACCGGGGCCTGGTCGGAGTCTTCATCGGCGCGCACCTGGAACGACAGTTCGAATTCATCAAGGCCGAGTGGGTCAACGACGGCAACTTCATCGGTTACCCCGGCGAGAAAGACCCGGTAGCCGGGCATCACGACGGAACCGGCAGCGCCACCATCCCGGAGAAGCCGGTCCGGCGCCGCCTGCGGAACCTGCCCAGCTTCGTGGTCACCCGAGGCGGCGAGTACTGCTTCGTGCCGGGTCTGCGCGCCCTGCGCTGGCTGGCCGAGCTCGAGGATTGAGGGAACTCCCCAGCCTCCGAGGTCCACCACGATCTGCGAGAAGAGGTCGAAGTCATGGCAGCACAGTTCGTCCCCTACACGCCGGACGTCGAAGACGATGAACCGAACTTCGACCAGAACCTGCAGACGGTGATCGAAAAAACCGAAAGCTACATCACCGAGTCAGTCAGGGCCGGTGGCACCGGACAGGCGCTGCGCGACGCCCACGCCAAGGGCTACGGGCTGGTCCGAGGACAGGTGGAAATACTGGACGGGCTTCCCCCCGAGTACGCCCAAGGCATCTACGCGACTCCGGGAACCCACGACGCGCTCATTCGCTTCTCCAACGGCTCGCCTCACGCCGGAGCCGACGCGCGACTGGGCAGCGCCACCGGACTGGCACTGAAGATCTTCGACATCGACGGCCCGACCCTTCTGGAAGACGAACCGGACACAGGCACGTTCGACTACGCCAACATCAACGCACCGATCTTCTTCTGCAACACAGTCGAGCACTACCTGTTCATCCAGGAACTGTTCCTGAACGCGTCGGCCTACTTCTCCCAGGGCCGACCCGGCGCGCACCGTTTCTTCACCGAGTTCGTGACCGGAAAAGGAACGCTGGACCAGGACGACTGGGCGTGGGACGAGTTCCTGGCCTTCGTGCGCCTGTCGAAGATCCCTCCGGTCAACGTGCTGCTGTCGAGTTACTGGACGATGGGCGCGGTCAGGCACGGGGACTACATCGCCAAGGTGCGCATCACCCCCGACCCGGACTTCGCCGCTGCGGTGGTCCGGCGTACCATCGACCCCGCCTCGGCGCCGGAGGTCTTCCGGCCGGCCCTGCAAGCCGAACTGCAGGAGCGCCCCTACGCCTTCGACATCCAGGTCCAGCTCTGCACCGACCTGGCCCGGATGCCGGTGGAGGACACCACCGTGGAGTGGCCCGAGCAGCTCTCGCCGCCCGTCACAGTGGCCAAGCTACGGTTGCCGCAGCAGGACATCTCCGGCCCGGAAAACCTGGAGAAGATGGACGCGCTGTCCTTCACACCCTGGCGGGTCGCCGCCGAGCACGCGCCCCTCGGCAACATCATGCGGGCCCGCAAAGAGGTCTACCGGCACTCCTCCATCCAGCGCCACAAGCTCAACCAGCAGCCGCGCACAGAGCCCCGCAGCGCCGACGAGGTACTTGGACCAGCCCAGCAGCGCGACGAGGAGTCCAAGACGGCCAGCCCCGCCGCACGGCCTGGCGGTGCGCACCCATGAGGCGCAAACCCGGGGCTGGGGCCGGGCCTTGGCGGCTATGAAACAGGTTCTCCAGGATCGCGCGGCGCCGCTCGTACGGCTCGGTCAGCAGCTCCCGACCCTCGATCGGCAGGACGTCGAAGGCGATGAAGTGCGCCGGCATCTCCGCCGCCAGCTGCTGCGCGGCACGGCTACCGGATACGGCGCGGCGCTGCAGCGCCTCGTACGAGAGCCGCTCCCCGTCCCACACCACCAGCTCACCATCCAGGACCAGGCCGTGCGGCAGCTGCTTCGCCGCGGTGACGAGGTCGGGGAAGTGCCGCTGGATCAGGGAGCCGCGCCGCGACTGGAGCAGCACCGGCCCGCCGGAATCCACGGGGGTGAAAAGGAGTGCGCGGTAGCCGTCGAACTTGGCCTCGAACGCGAGCCCGCCCGGCAGCACGCCCGGCCGGCCCGGGAACGCTCTCGCGGGCCTGGGCGAGCATCGGCTCCAACGGGGGACGCAACACCACCAGAGCCTCCCTTCCACCGTTCGCCGGGCCCTCTCAGGTCGTTCTTCAGCGACCATGGGATGGCCGTACAGCCGCTCGACAACGCGGACACCACAACGTCTTCTCCAAGCTCCTGACCTCTGTCTACGACGCCGCTCCACGCTCCGCGACCCGGCGCCGCGCCCTCTGGGCATGCCTCCCCTCGCTCGTATCGCTCGTATGGATGGGATGGGGCGGGTCGGCGAACCGGGCGGGCAGGGGCCGCGTCGGATGAGGGCATGGAGAAGATCGACGCGCAGCACGTCAGTGAGCCGGGGCTGCTGGTCCTGGATACCACCGCTGGCGACGAAGAGACCGTGCTCGCCGCGGTAGCCGAGCTGGACCGGCGGTGGGCGACGTCCGGCAGCGCGGGGGTGCGGCGGGTGCCTGGCGAGCCGGGGGTGAAGACGCGGCTGTACGTGGACCTCCTGTGGCTGAGCACGCAAGTTGGCCACTCTGGGCATCGCAGTTGGCCGCAGGAGTAGCGACGCGTTCGCGTACCGACGCCGGCGCTCCACCCGTCAGGCGTCGAAGCGGTGGCGGGCGTCCTCGATGTGACCGAGGTACTGGTGGGTCCAGTCGCACATTCCATCGACCGTTGCCCGTAGGGCTTGGCCCGCCTCGGTGAGGGTGTACTCGACCCGCGGCGGCACGGTGGGGTACACCCTCCGCTCGACCAGGCCGTTGCGCTCCAGCATGCGCAGGTTCTGGGTGAGCATCTTGTGGCTGATGCCCTCGATCTTGTTCCGCAACTCACTGAAGCGCAGGGTGCGTTCACCGAGAGCCTCGATGATCAGGAACGCCCACTTGTTGGCGACGTCGGAGAAGATCTCCCGCGCCAAGGAATCCGCGCGCGTCAGGTCTGCTTCCTCGGGTGAGCCCCTGAACTGCTTGGTCACCATTAGGTTCCCCAGTCACTGAAAAGTGCGTTCTTCCATGTCAGCGGCCACTCTCCTATGGTTCCTGAGTAACCACAAGAGACCGAGAGCGTCATGGCTGGGTGGACGCGAGCCCACGGGCGCTCAGGACGAGGAGGCAGGCAGCATGGCCATCACCCTGGTAAACCCCGGCGGATTGCCCAAGATCGATGTCTACCGGCAAGTGTCGATCGCATCCGGGTCGAAGATGGTGTTCATCGCCGGGCAGGTTGCCTGGGATGCCGAGGGGGCCACGGTTGGCGAAGGCGACCTCGCCGCGCAGGTCGAGCAGTGCTACCTCAACATCGGAATCGCCCTGGCCGAGGCCGGTGGCTCCTTCGACGACGTGGCGAAGCTGACCTTCTACGTCGTCGACTGGACCCCCGACAAGATGCCCCTGCTCCTGGAGGGGATCTCCCGGGCGACCGCGAAGCTGGGGGTCACCCCGGTCCCGCCGGCCACGCTGCTGGGCGTTGCGGCACTGGACGTCCCCGACCATCTGGTCGAGATCGAAGCCACAGCGATCCTCGACTGAAGAGATGATCTCCGCCCACTGAGCACCGGAGTGGCCAACTGGCGCGCCCAGTCCTCCGGAGAAGTCGGTCGTAGTGTCCGAATGGGCGCGCAATTCGAACACGTGATGGAATTCTGGCCATGGCGCATATCTTCTTCCCCCGCGACCTGGTGCAGGCCCAACGCGACTGGAACCGCACGTACGAAGCACTCACCGAGCAGCCGGTTCACACCACGGCGCTGCGCCGCCGCCTGCGGCTGCTCTCCTGCCAGATCGTCTGGCATCCCTTCTGGTCCACCGGGCCCGGCCGGTCACCGGCGGCACGGGTGGAACTGCGCCGCCAGGCCCGCGCCCGCACCCGCGAAGTGGCAGAGGTGACGTGATGAATCACCTCACCGAGCGGCAGGAACGCATCCTGGCCTGTATCCGGGAGTGGATCGCCGACCACGGCCAGGCGCCCAGCGTCCGGGAGATCGGCCGATGCGTCGGCCTGTCGAGCCCGTCCTCGGTCGCCTATCAACTGAAGCGGCTGGAGCAGCGCGGAGCGATCACACGCAGCGGGCGCACTGGCGCTCCTGCCGCATCAGGTAGCCCGAGCGCAGCGGCGGTCCCTCCCCTGACCGGCGCCGCTCCCTCACCACCCTCATCACCTTCAGTCAGTGGAAAAGGCGGAGAACAGGGGAAGTCAGCCCGCCCGGAGCACTCACCACAACATCTGACCTGCACATATGGGAGTAGTTACGTTCGGTGAGCGCCACTGATAGCGCCACTGTTGTCGCCGCACTCACCACGAGTCAGGTAACCGTCGGTGCCCCCTGAGTCGACTGAGGAGATTCCTTCTTCCGGCGGCCGCACCGCCTGGGGAACCGTGCGGTCAGCGCCGGGACAGACGTGGCCACTGGCAGGCACGTCCCACAGCACCCCGCTGTCGTCAGGTCAGCCGAAGTCGAGCGTCTCCTGTGCGAAGTCGGCCGGAGCCGGGCGGTGCGGCGGTGTGCCGTCCTGGTGCGCAGCCTTCCAGCGCTCGGTCAGCTCGTCCTTCCACCCCTTGGGCGGAGGCCACGGGACACCCCAGGCGGCGAGCTGGTCACGCGTCCATGCGCCCTTATCTGTGCGGGCGGCTTCGATCTCTTTGGGCGACGGCAGGTCGGACATGTCTAGTGCGTTGGCCACGAACGTTGGCCGGGTCTGGTGACACGCGGGTCAGTATTCGCGGCACGGGGTTCTGTCGGCCTCACTCTCGATGGCAACGTGGTCGCTGTTGAGGGTGAGGTCGAAATGGCAGAGCCGGTCAGAGCACGGCGGTTGACCAATGAAGAGGGCCGGAAGCTGCAGCAGATCGTCCGGCGGGGCAGACACGAGTCCGTGCGGGTCCGCCGGGCGTTGATCGTTATGGCGTCGGCGTCGGGGACCCCTGTGACGGCGATCGCGCGGTTGGTTGCCGCGCATGAGGACACCGTCCGGGACGTGATCCACGCCTTCAACGCGAGGGGCCTGGCCGCGCTGGACCCTCAGTGGGCGGGAGGCCGTCCCCGCCTGATCAGCGATGACGAGCGCGAGTTCATCGTCGCGACGGCCAGGACCCGCCCAGCCCGGCTGGGACGCCCCTTCACGCACTGGAGCCTGCGCAAACTCGCCGACCACCTGGCGGACAACCCGGTCCGGGCGGTGAAGATCGGCCGGGAACGGCTGCGGCAGATCTTGCACGAGCATGGGATTTCCTTCCAGCGGACCCGTACCTGGAAGGAGTCCAAAGATCCCGACAAGGACGCCAACTCGACCGCATCGAGTACGTGACCAGCCGTTTTCCGGACCGGTGTTTCGCCTTCGACCAGTTCGGACCGCTGTCGATCCGCCACTGCCACGGCTCCAGCTGGGCCCAGGAGAGGAAACCGGACCGGCTGCCGGCCACCTATCACCGCACCCACGGCATCCGGTACTTCCACGGTTGCTACTCCCTCGGCGACGACCAGCTGTGGGGCGTGACCCGCCGCCGCAAAGGCGGCGACCACAGCCTCGCCGCACTGAAGTCGATCCGGTCCGCCCGCCCCGACGGCGCCCCCATCTACGTGATCATGGACAACCTGTCGGCGAACAAGACCCCGCCGATCCGGACCTGGGCGAAGAAGAACAAGGTCGAGCTGTGCCTGACGCCGACGAGCGCGTCGTGGGCCAACCCGATCGAGGCCCAGTTCGGGCCCTTACGCAACTTCGTCATGGGCGGCTCCGACCACCCCAACCACACCGTGGCCTCCCGGAAACTCCAGGACTACCTGCGGTGGCGCAACGCCAATGCCCGCCACCCCGACGTCCTGGCCGCCCAACGTCGCGAACGCGCCAAGGTCCGCAGCGAACGCCAACAACGCTGGGGACGCCCACGGCCCACCGCCGCCTGATCAGACCCGGCGAACGTCCGTGGTCAACGCACTAGCTGCTTGAGGGCCGCGCCTACTTTCGCACGCGGAACCGGAGCATCGTGACGGCGCCCGACTGGGTGTTGCTGAAAGGTTCCAGGTCGATCCTGTCGAGGCTTGAGGGCGAGAAGCGGACACCGTCGCCGAGTAGCACCGGTAGTACATACACCAGGATCTCGTCGACGAGCCCCCGCTGCAGGCACTGGGCGGCCACGTCGGCACCGAGGATCTCCAGGTTCTTGCCGCCCGCGGCGCTGCGTGCCGTGGCAACGGCTTCCTCAAGTCCACAGGTGAGGAACGTGACGGTAGGGTCCGGTTCGTCGGGAGGCTCGTGGGTGAGGACGAACTGTGCTCCCCCGTCGTAGGTGGTGTCCTGGTCGGCCATACGCTTGGCGACCTCGTACGTGCCCCGGCCGACGAGCATGGCGCCTGTGGCCGCCATGACCTCCGGGAACACGTCCGCAGTCAGGTACTCGGCGATCCAGTCCATCGCGTGGCCAGGACCGGCGATGAAGCCGTCCAGCGACATCGCCCTGTTCACGACCACTTTGCCGGTGCCGGTGCTCACATCGCTCATGCGTACTCTCCAAGAATTTTGGAAGCCCGAGGCCGAATCATAGTTCGGCCGGCGGGGAGGGCGAGGGCGGGAGTTGCACGCGTATCTGCGGTGGCGCAACGCGAACAACCGGCACCCGGATGTGCTGGCCGCGCAGCGTCGGGAACGTGCCCGGGTACGGCGTGAACGACACCGCCGGCGGGGTCGCTCTCAGTCCCGGGCCGCGTGACCAACCCGGTGATCGTTTGTGGTCACCGCACTAGCGACCTCCCATGAGGAACAGGGCCGAGGCAGGGTGGGACAGGCTCTTCGCCAACTGCTCGCTGTCAGCCGCGACGGCCCGAAGCTCTCCGGCAGTCGTGACCACTTCGGCCTTCGGGTCGCGGCCCTGCTCCATCGTGATCTTGTCGTTGGCGGCCAGCATCTCCAGGACGTCGGCAGTCTGCTCGAACGCCTGCGGAAGCCGGTCGACCAACGACTTCAGCGCCTGGGTGGCTTCCGACAGAGGCGCCGACAGGTCCTTCGCGTCGTCCAGCACCACGCGGTTGAACTCCTCGATCAGGTCGCGGGCCTGACGCACCAACTTCGCCGGATCCTTCTTCGCCGCCATGCGCTCGCTCCCCGCCGCTGAAATGGTGGCCCTCAGTGTCCCAGAGCGAGAACGGCGGGCAGACCCGTGTAGACGAGGTGACCGGTCGCCGCTGCCGATCGTGGCGCGCCACGTTCAGGGTGTGTCGCCCGACCAGTCCCAGCGGTTCCGCTCGCCGGGGCGCGGGTCGTACAGAGCCCGGCCGCCAGGGCCGAACTGCCCGAGCTCGGTCATCAACGCGACGCCGGTCTGGATCTCCTCAGCTGTCCAGCCGGTGATGTCGAGCAGCAGACCGTCCAGCGGGCAGCCTTCCAGCCACCACCGACAACGCGGGCTTGCCCAGGGTCGCCTTGGGCTTGCCCGCGTCAGGTGCGCAGACGCGAGAACCAGCCGCCGGCCTTCTGCTCGGGCACGGCCTGGTCCCGCTGCTCCTGGTGCTCGTTGTCGACCTGGTCCTGCCCTGCGGCGCTCACGGCCTGGTCCTTGCAGTCGTCGCAGAGCTTCGGGTGGGAGTCCTCCGGGGTGCCCCAGTCCGTCGCCTGGGCTGCCTCCCACCGTTCGTCGGTGAACTTCGCCCCGCAGCCGGTGCAGACGGGACGGCGGGCCTCTCGCTCGGCTGCCTTCTTCGCCGCCTGCTCCTGCGCCGCCCGCCGTACCTGTGCCTTGTACTCCTCCTGGCGTGCCCGGTACTCCTCTGCCTGGCGGGCGTCGGCCGCTTCGCGGCGGGGGTTGCCGATCGCCTCCCGGAGCGGCTGCGGGTGAGTGCGGCCGAAGCGGGCGAACACGGCGCCGGTCGGTCCGTGCTCGCGGAGATTGCGCAGTCCGACCGCGATGATCGGGATCCTCCCGTCGTAGTGGTGGTAGCCGCCCTTCTGCCGCTCCCCCTGCCACAGGTGACGGGTGAGCTCTTGCAGGCGCGGGATCGTGCGGTTGGGGTTGCGCTCGCCAATGTGGTTGAACACCAGCAGCACGGGCGGGTGCGTCGCATCGCCGGACCAAGTGGCCGGAGCGGTCCAGCGAGTGCGCCACATCGGGCGCTCCTTGCCGTCGGTGTCCTTCATCTTCCGACGGAAGAACCGGGCGTACTTCTCCAGCTTGTCGGCGAGCTCCTCCGCGGTCTCGTGGCAGTTGTCGACCTCGATGAACAGCAGCGGCACCCTGTCCTGCGGGGCGGTGAGGACGACGTCGGCCTGGGCGCCGCCCTTGCCGGGCGCGTTCCAGGTGCCGGTGGCGGGCAGCGGGACCTCGGTCCAGTACGAGGCGATGCTGCCGCCCCCTCCGGGGGCGTCGACGGCGGCCTGGGCGGCGCCCCGGACTTCGGCCGGGTCGTCGGCGAGCTTGGCCATGTTCGGCTTCGGGCGCAGCATCGAAATCACGGTCTCGTTGACGGCCATCGGGTGGGAGGCCCCGCTGGAGCCCGCGCCGCGTGCGGTGGAGCCCATCTCCGTCACCGGGCGCCGCAGCTCGTAGGAGGCAGCCTCCAGGCCCTTGAGGGTCAGGTTCCGCAGCCTCTCCCCCGTCTCGGTGGAGCCGCCGTTCTCGGCGAGGCCGTGCTTGCGCATGTCGGAGAGCGCGCCGGTGTGCGAGGCGGTGCGGGCGGTCTTCTGCTCGGACGGGGTCTTCTTGTCGGTGTGCCTAAAGCTCAGGTGCGGAGCGCCGATCCGCTGGATCTGATCAGCCGTGGCCACCTTCAGCACTCCGAGCACCCGCAGCACGTCACCGCGGAACCCGTTCGTCGACCCCGCCAGGTTGGTCTTCCGCTTCCCCGCCATCAGCTCTGCTCCCTCGTCACTCGCGACCGGCCGCCGGCCGACCGCCGCTGTGGCCGCGCCCGGCCTGGGAGGGCGTCCGGGCCCCCCGGAACCCGATGCTCTCCTCCCATACGGACATCAGGAGGAGAGAAGAGGGTTGTGACGGCGCAGTTTTCGCGCCGCTTCCCGGCCTGACAAGGGGTTTTTCCCCTGCCCCGGGTGTCGGGCACCAAAGGGGGTCCCCAAGTGCCCTCCGAAGTGGGCACCCAAGGAGCCCACTTCGGCTTGCCCGCCACAGGCCGGCCTTCCGGTGTGCACGGGCCATGAGCCAGCCAAAATATGAAAGTCGGGCCGGACTCGGCCCGGACGGGTAATCACGGCGGACGTATGGGTGAACGGATCACTCGATACGATCCGGGTCACACTGTCGAACGACTCTCGGGGGACCGTCGTGTTCGGAATAGTCAGGCCATGCACCCACCGGCTCACCGACGGGCTGAAGACGGAATGGATGGCTCATCTCTGCGGGCTCTGCCTGGCACTCCGTTCCGACCACGGTCAGTTCGCCAGGGTCGTCACCAACTACGACGGCCTGATCGTCTCCGTGCTGACGGAGGCTCAGACCGAGCGCACCGCGGCTTCGCGGCGCACCGCGGGCCCCTGTCCGCTGCGCGCCATGCGCACCGCGCCCGTTGCCCGGGGCGAGGGCGCGCGCCTGGCCGCGGCCGTCTCGCTGGTGCTGGCGTCGGCGAAGGTGCGCGACCACGTCGCCGACCGGGACGGGGTGTTGGCCCGCAAGCCGGTGGCGGCAGCGGCGCGGCGGGTCGCCGCGGGCTGGGACCGGGCCGGGGCGCGTAGCGGCGCGCGGCTTGGCTTCGACACGGCGGTGCTGCTCGACGCGGTCGACCGGCAGGCCGGGATCGAGGCGCTGGCCGGGCCCGGCACCCTGCTGCGGACCGTCACCGAGCCGACCGAGACGGCGACCGCGGCTGCCTTCGCGTACACCGCCGTACTCGCCGGGCGGCCGGAGAACAGCGCGCCGCTGGCCGAGGCGGGCAGGTTCTTCGGGCGTCTGGCGCATCTGCTGGACGCGGTGGAGGACAGGGAAGCTGACGCTGCGTCGGGTGCCTTCAACCCTCTCACCGCCACCTCCACCTCACTGACGGAGGCGCGCCGGCTCGCCGACGACGCGGTGCACGGGGTGCGGCTCGCGCTGCGCGACGCCCGGTTCGTGGACGACAAACTGGTGCATGTGCTGCTGGTCCACGAGCTGCGGAACTCGGTGAACCGGGCCTTCGGAACGACGACCTGCGCACACCAGGGGCACGGGAGCGCGCCGCAGAACCCGTACCAGGGCGGTCCGTACCAGGGCGGCCAGGGCGGTCCGTACGGACCAGGCCCGTACGGCTCCGACAACCCGTACGGCGGCGGCAGTCCCGGCGGCCCCGGTGGGTTGCCGCCCGGCCCACCGCAATTCGGGCAGCAGCCCCCCAGGCCGGGCAAGCGTGGCTTCTGGGCCGGCTGCGCCGCCTTCGTCGGACTGTGCTGCACCTGCAAGCTCTGCTGCGCCGAAGAGTACGAGGGCCCCTGGTCCCGAAAGAAGCGCGAAGGCTCCTGCCAGAAGTGCGACTGCGGCAATTGCGGCAATTGCGGTGACTGCTGCACCTGCTGCGACTGCTCCTGCTGATTCGCCGTTCCGAGCGGTGCCGCAGCCCGGCCCTCGGGTGGGTGGTCGTCATCGTCTCGTCTCCTTCGCTGCCCCGGTCGGGGCGATCGTTTCGAAGGAGCAGCGTGCAGGAGCACCCCTGGGCCGCAGTCTGACGGTGGCGGGTAGCGAGGCAGGCCAAGGGAAAACGCGGCGTGCGCGGCCGGGCGGCGCACCCGGACAAGGGGTCGGCTTCCGGGGCCGGCCTTCGGGTCGTCGGCTGGACAAGGGGGCCGGTTTTGCCCCTGGCAGCCCGGTTCGTCCGAGGCACTGAGTGGCTTGAGCAATCCAAAACTCATCCGGAAGTGCTCCGAGCTGGCAGCCGCCGACGACACTGCTCCGCCGGCGGCGGCCCGCCACACACTTCGGCTTCTGGCCAGGCGCATCCAGCATCTCACCGAGGAGATCAACGACCTCACCGCGCGGATCACCAGCGCAATCACCGTCTGCGCACCACAGCTGCTGGACCGCTACGGCGTCGGCCCGGACACCGCCGCCGCCTTGCTGATAGCAGCCGGCGACAACCCGGACCGGATGGGCAGCGAGTCATCCTTCGCCACACTCTGCGGCGTCAGCCCGGTAGAGGCATTCTCGGGTAAGACCCAGCGACGCAGGCTCAACCGAGGCGGCGACCGCCAGGCCAACTCCGCGCTCCACACCATCGTCCTGGCCCGCTTGCGCTGGGATGCCCGCACCCGCGACTACGTGGAGCGTCGTGTTGCGCAGGGCAAGACCCGCCGTGAAGCCATCCGCTGCCTCAAACGCTACGTCGCACGAGAGATCTACCAGACGATCAACCCACCCAAGCGCACTGCGGCATCAGCGTGTTGACATCCATAGGGGCATCAAACTCGCCGCCCACTACGAAGCCACTCCGTAACCATCGCCGCCATCAACGAATGGCTGTGACCGCAGAAGAAATGCCTAGACCTCGGGAAGGGAAGGATCGGGCGTCCATGGAGATGGTGCGGTGATGGACCAACGTTCGTGGTCGCGCCAGGCCCCGTCGATATAGAGATAGGCGGGCGACAGGCCTTCGTAACGAAAACCCAGGCGCTGGATCAAGGCCAAAGACGCCTTGTTTGCTGGCTGAATGTTCGCCTCCAGCCGGTGGAGCCGCAGGTCGTTGAAGGCGTGCTGCAAGGCGACGGTGAGCCCTTCGGCCATGTAACCCCGCCCCGCAGACGGGGCGAAAGCCGCATAGCCGAGGGACGCGCCCTGGTAACGGCCCCGGATGATCGAGTTGATGTTGACCATGCCAGCAGCTGCACCGGTCTCCTGAACGCGGATCACAAAGCCCCGGTTGGTGCCCTCGCTAAAGCGGCGCATCCAGCCCTGGAACTCCTCCGCGGTCGCGGGCAGCTGCATCCACGGCAAATGGAGCTCGGTGCTGGCCCTCACGAGCGAGCAGAGCTCATCCTGGTCGGCGAGGGTGAGCGGGCACAGTTCAACTCGTAACGACTTATTGGACATGGGCCAATGTTAGGGCCCGTTCTGAACAGAAGATCACATGAGTGATCCACTTCTGAAACACTCCCTAGTCGCGCTCGGCACCCTGTTCCTCGTGCTGGGCATGGTCGGCCTTGAGGGCGTCGCTCAGGCCGTGGTGGCAGGCGCAGGAGGTGTCGTGCTCGCGGCCGGGCCGTTCAGGTACTCAACCCCACGCGAACCCGAGGGACACTGCCTGCTGCGGAGCGGCGTTGCCCTCGGTTTCGCGCTGCACCGGCTTCGGGTTTCCACGAACCCGTCGGCTTCAGCGAGCACCGTCACTGATCGGCTCGTCTGGCTTGACCAGGGTGTCCATCAGCTTCTTGCCGGTGGCCGCGTCGATCACGGCGATCTCGACGGTCTGCCCGTACAGTCTGGTCGTCTCGGTGTTTATCCGGGCAGTTTGACGGCGTCTCAATGACGCACGGGATGTGTTGGTTCCGCTACGGTCCGCGCCCATGGAAGTCTTCTTCACTCAGCGGGATCTGCTACGGGAGTTGGGCCCGCGTACGGACTTGGTGGCAGTGCTGGACCGGGAGCCGGTACGCGAGGGGATGCCGTTCATCCTCGACGCGGACGGCTCGTACGACGTGCACCTGAACCGGTTCTTTCGGGCTCTGCCGACGCTGGGCTGCCGCTCGGCGAACAGCTGGGAGGGCTACGCCCGCGATCTGGCGTTGTGGGGGCGGTTCTTGGGGGAGGTACGCGGTCGGTCGGTGTGGGATGCGGACAGGGCGGACTTCGACGCGTTCTACGCTGCCCGCCGCTTGTCGCAGCCACCTTTTCGGGTGACGGCGAAGATGTCAATCCCCTCGCAGCGTGGAGACGATCTATGCGGCCAGTCCCTCGGCGAGGGTGGCCCGGTACTCGCGTTCATAGTCGATCGGGCTTTTGAACCCGCCCACGCTGTGTAGCCGCCTGGTGTTGTAGAAGTCGGTGATCCAGGTGGCGATCTTGATGCGTGCCTCGGTGCGGGTGCGGAAGGTGTGCCGGTGGACGTACTCGACCTTGAGCACGCTGTTGAACGCCTCGCTCACGGCGTTGTCGAAGCAAGATCCGACTCTGCCCATGGACTGCACGACCCCCAGCCTGCGGCAGGCCCTCTTGAACTTCCGGGAGCAGTATTCGCTGCCCCTGTCGGTGTGCATGATCACGCCGCGGACGTCGCCGCCCCGGGTGGCCGCGGCCATGTTGAGTGAGGCCACCACCAGCTCGGCGTCGTGCCGGGCACCCATCGCGTAGCCAAGCAGCCGACGGGAGAACAGATCGATCACCGTTGCCAGGTAGAGCTTGCCCTCGCCGGTGTCGATCTCGGTCATGTCGCCCACCCAGACGAGGTCCGGTTCCTCGGCGGTGAAGTCCCGGCGGACGAAGTCCGGGGCGGCCGGCCGCCTGCCCGGCCTGGTCAGCGACCGGCGGCGCTTGACCGTCCGGCCCGCCAGCCCGAGCTCGGCCATCAGCTTCGCGACGGTGTTTACCGACACCCGCCAGCCCCGGCGCACCAGCTCGATGAACACCTTCGGCGAGCCGTAAGTGCCCCCGGAGCAGCGGAAGATCTCCTCGATGTCCTCCGCCAGGTGCTGTCGGCGCATCTCCCGCTCGGTGGACGCGCGGTCGCGCCATTTGTAGTACCACGACTCCGATACCCCCAGAGCCCGGCAGGCGACGCGGTGCGGTATGCCCTCCTCGACCTTGCAGCTGCTGATCACCCCGACCGCCACGGCCGGGTCCGCCTCAGCTACTTCACCCACAAGGCCACGAATCGCTTGCACACATCACGCTCCATCTCCAGCTCGCGGATGCGCTTGTCCTTCTCCCTGGCCTCGGCCCGCAGCCGCTCCAGCTCGGCCCGCTCACTCTCCCGCATCCGGCCACCAGAGGGCTCGGCAGCCGGCCGGTCCGACGACGGTGACCCGTTGCGCCGGGCCCGTGAGACCCAGCTGTGCAGCGTCCCGGGATGGATGCCCAGATTCTCGGCCACCTCCGGAATCGGCTTCCCGGTCTCCGTCACGATCCGCACCGCCCCCTCACGGAACTCGGCGTCGTAGATGCGCTTCCTGGATGCCATGACCCCCAACTATCCCTCCGGTCACGGTCTCCACAGTAGGAGGGGAGGTGCAACCCACGTCTCCCCGTACGGCGAGGTCAAACTCGATATGACCAGCCGCCTTGCACTCAGCGCCGCGGTCGTGCCGCAGAGCGGGCGCGCCTAATTGAGATCAACGCCTAGAGGATTCGACGGGAGGTTGCACAGAAGGGACTCCAACTTGCTCCTGACCGGCATGACAACGGAGATGAACGGCAACGACAACGAGGTATCGCCGCCGACCCGCGCTGGTGGCTCGGACCGGACCGCACCGACACCGGCGTACTCGTGAAGTTGCTCGACGCCGGCCAGCGGCTGCCCCTGCACGTGCACCCCGACCGCGGCTTCGCGACCGAGCACCTGGCTTCGCCGTACGGAAAGACCGAAGCGTGGATGATCGTCTCGGCGCGACCCGGCGCGTACGTGCATCTGGGTTTTGATCGGGACGTCGAGGCCGGCGAGCTGGCTGGTTGGGTGGCCGGCCAGAAGACCGAGCAGATGCTCGCCGCGATCAACCGCATCCCGGTCACCGCCGGCGACGCCATCCTCTGCCCGGCGGGCCTGCCCCACGCCATCGGCGACGGCATCCTGCTGGTCGAGATCCAGGAGCCGACCGACTTCTCCGTGCTGCTGGAGTACGAAGTTTCGGCCTGGCCGACGGTCACCTGGAGCTCGGCTACGACCTGGCCCTGCAGTGCGTCGACCGCGGCGGCTGGAGCCCGGCCCGGATCGAGTCCCTGCGCGGCGCCGGCCGGCTGCTGGCCGAGGCGGCGGACGAGTTCTTCACCGCGCGCCGGCTGCACGGCGGCGACACCGTGGAGCAGGGCTTCAGCGTCGTGGTCGTGGTTTCTGGCGCGGGGCGGCTGGGCGATCAGCCGGTGCGGCGCGGGGATACGCTGCTGGTTCCGTACGCGGCCGGCCCGCTGCCCCTGACCGGCGAGCTCGAAGCGATCCGCCTGGCCGCCTCAGTCTGACCCGACGAATTTCACCAGGGCGGCGGCGAGGGCTTCGGGGGCCTCCTGCGCGACGAAATGCCCGACGCCCTCGATGTGGACGGCGGTGACCTCACCCGCGGTCACCTGCCGGAGGGTCTGCGCGGTGAACGGCACGTTGACGCCGTCCACGGCGAGAACCGGGACGGCCAGCGGGTGGGCTTCGGCCAGGGCCTTGGTCGCGCCGCCATCGGTGAAGATCGACTGGTAGAGCCCCGCGGTGCCGGCCCACCCGTCCGGGCCCGCATAGGAGCGGGTGAACTCGTCGAGGTCGGCCTCGGTGACCGCGCCCTCGGTCCCGTTCATCAGGGGGTAGGCCCAGTCGGCGAGCAGGCGCCGTTCGTTCCCGGACAGCAGCAGCTGGGGGATGCCGGGGGCACCGAGAAACCCGACGTGCCAGGAGCCGCCGTGGTTGACGTCGGCGATCATCTCGAGGCCGTAACCGCTCAGGGTTGTCTCGATGGCGGTCAGGCTGAGCACGTCACCGGGATGCTCGGCCGCCGCGCGGAAGACGACGCCACCGCTGATGTCCTGGCCGACCAGGTGCACCGGGCCGGCGCCGAGGTGGGCGATGAGGTGGTGCAGGTCCTCGGCCGAGGTGGCCGCCGAGAAGTCCTCGCCGTCGTGGCTCGAGTCGCCGAACCCGCGCAGGTCGACGGCGAAGACCCGGTGGTCGGCGGCCAGCAGCGGGATCAGGGCGCGGAAGGCCCACCAGGTCTCCGGCCAGCCGTGCACCAGCAGGATCGGCGGGCCGGAGGCGCCGGCCGCGACGTAGTGCAGCCGGGTGCCGTTGACCTCAGCCAAGTAGTGGGTGACGCCGGGAATGGTGGCGCCGACGGGCGTGATGACCGGCATGTCGCTCCTCATATAGACAACTTGGCTGTCGATAAAGCTAGATAGACAAGTTGTCGATGTCAACGGTTCGATAGGATGATCACATGTCCCGACGCGGCGCTGAGCTGGCCCTGCTCCTCCTGGGCGGCTTCCGCACCTTCGCCGACCGCGCGACGGCCGAGCTCGCCGCCCGGGGTTACCCGGACGTCCGGCCGGTGCACGACTTCGCCCTGCACGCGATCCTGTCCGGCGCCGACAACGCGTCGGAGCTCGGCCGGCGGATGTCGGTCACCAAGCAGTCAGCGGCAAAGACGATCGCGGCCCTGCAGGAGCACGGCTACGTGGCCCGTGAGCCAGATCCAGTGGACCGGCGGCGGATGCGCCTACAGGTCACTGACCGGGGCCACGCGATGCTCCACGAGGGCGAAACCATCTTCGACGAACTGCGCGCCCAGTGGGAGTCCCAGGTGGGCCCCGAAGCGGTCGCCAACCTCGAGCACACCCTTCGCGGTTTCCTCGGTGACAACACCATCCGCCTGGACAAACCTGCGGGTTGGCTCGTCCAGGACTCCAGCAGCGACGCCTGACCCGGGTCAGGCAGTCCTCGGCCGGGTCCTGCTCGGGCAACCAGCCCAGCCGAAGCAGGTGGATTCCCCTCTGGTCAGCCTGAGGATCCGGTGCTGCTCCACGAGGCCCAATGGTGCACGGTGACCGCCGGCGCGACCAACATCGCCCAAGCCACCCGCCAAGCCAACCGCCGCTCACACGACCTGATCACCGCCATGACCAGCAGCTACCCGAGAACGCAATGACCCTGGGTCGTGGGCGGCGTGGAAGACGATCGGTCCGTGGAAGATGGCTGGTGATCCGGCGCCGGTGTATCAGCCGAACCTCGGGGTGACCGAGGTGTTCGCCCGGGGTACCGACGGCAAGTTGATCCACGTTTACCGGGGTGAGGATCTGAAGTGGTCCGCCTGGGACGCCATCGGTGACTGGGAAACGGCCGGTGCGCCTGCGGCGATCTATCAGCCCAGCATCGGCGTGACGGAGGTGTTCGCGCGAGGCAAGGACGGCTTGCTGATCCACGTCTACCGCAACGAGGATCTGTCCTGGTCCAACTGGTCGGTCATCGGCGAATGGAAACTCAGTAGCGACCCGACGGTCGTCTATCAGCCGAACACGAAGTTCACCGAGGTGTTCGGCCGAGGCCTGGACGGCCTGGTTGACCACACCTGGCGCAAGCCGGACCTGTCCTGGGCAGCCTGGGACGCCATCGGCACCTGGAAGCTCGGCTGACCGCCATCCTCTCGAGGCGCCGGGAATCACCGAGGTTCCCGGCGCCTCGGTCACCTGGAGGAGGCGGTGAGTGTCCAATGGGAACAGGCGAGCCGTCGCCGGATCGGCATCCGCATCGACCCGCAGACCCTCACTTCGCCGCGGCGAGCGCCTCACGGACGACCTGCGTGCTCGCCCGGGTACCGGGGAGTTCCCCGAAAGCGCCGTAGGGAGTCACGTATACCGGGGTGTCCCGCTGGGCGCGCCAGTTCTCGGCGAGCGGTCCGGCGTCCACGGTGTCGTAGCCGAGGCTGTCGAAGAGCTCGGTGACCGCCTGCTTGGCGGCCGCGTTGTCACCGGCGATCGGTAGCGCCGACCGGTCCGCGCTCCCCGTCGGACGCGCCAGGTCACCCAGGTGCCCGGCCCAGATGTTGTTGAAGCCTTTCACCACGTGCGCTTCCGGCAGGTGCTTCTGCAGCAGCTCACCGGTGGTGCTGGAGCCGTCCTCCAGTTCATCGAAGACGCCGTCGCGGTCCGGGTAGTAGTTGTTGGTGTCGATAACCACCTTGCCCGCCAGCGGCTCCACCGGAACGTCCCGGTACGCCCGCAGCGGCACCGTCACCACCACGACGTCGCCGGCCGCGGCCGCCTCTGCGGGAGTCGCGGCGCGCGCCTTCGGCCCCAGCTCGGACACCAGGTCCTGAAGGGTGTGCGGGCCACGCGAGTTGCTCAACACCACGTCATGCCCGGCGGCCACCGCCAGCCGCGCTACGGTGCTTCCGATGTTGCCACTGCCGATGAGTCCAATCGTCGTCATGTCATCCGGAACCTCGGCGCCCCTCACCCGATTCCGACCTGCGGCCCACGGTGATGTGCGGCACACCGACCCGACGGAGGTCGGGTAACCAAGGAACCACCGGGAACGAGGGCGCCCAGCGCGAGCACCGCATCTTGGGGTTTCCGGTGCTCGGTCCCGGAGCGAAATAACGAGGCGACCCGGTCCTCAGGGTCATTGCGTTCTCGGGTAGCTGCTGGTCACGGCGGTGATCAGGTCGTGTGAGCGGCGGTTGGCTTGGCGGGTGGCTTGGGCGATGTTGGTCGCGCCGGCGGTCCGGTGCCAGCCAACTGCGGTGTTACGTAGTGTTGCGATGACGGCGGGTCCGTTGCCGGTTCGGGCTTGATGCGCCGGGCCTCTCCCGAGTAGATCGGTGATCGATCATGCCAGCGGGGGCTCCACGGTTGCCCCACCTGCAACGCGGTGATCACCGCCGTTTGCGGCTGGTGACACGTTTCTTACCGGCGCGACGGCCGTGGGTTCAGCGTGACTGATTCCCAATCGTTCTTGTCAAGGTCGCGGAGACCTTCCGGGACGTTGGGAGGGTCTGGGCGGCCGCGTGAGCTGGCTGCCCGAACGCCGTTGGCGGAGGTTTGTTGGACAATCCGTTCCGTCAGGTCGCGCCGCAGCAGAGAGGCCCGCCGAAGGCCTGCTGGGGCAGGCTCGGTACGGTCTGAAGCATCACAAGGAGGACGGATTGGAAGATCAACGGGCAGCGAGTGATCTCACCCTGCGCCTTGATGAGCTAGCGGCCGGACTCGCGGACCCGGACTGCGACCTCGATGACCTTGCTGAGATCGAGGAGGAGCTCATAGCCGCCCGCCGGCGGGAGCTGATTCCGTACGTGGAGGGGCATCTCGCGGCAGCCGTGGAAGCGGGCGACTGGTACGCCCGTCATGTGCTCGCCCGGATTCTGGCCGAGACTGCAGGCCACGCGTCCCTTGCCGCCCTGTTGCGGGCCTACTCCCGCAATCTGGGTGACGACCAGGACTCTCTCTCGACGACACTTCACGTGCTCGCGAAGGAGGACCCGGCCGCCACACGCGAAATACTCCTGCCGTGCGCCGTTGGCAACGATGAGGACCTTCGCAGGGCGGCTATCTGGCTGCTCGGCTTCGTCCCCGAACCCTCTGATCTCAACCTGCTGGCCCACGCTGCGCAGGACTCGGACGAAGGAATCCGCAGCACGGTCGTGGGGACACTCGGCAGTCACGGGACAGAGCCGGATGCCATTGACCTGCTGTTGAACCTGCTGGACGATCCCTCCCCGCAGGTGCGAATCTCCGCCCTCAGTTCCCTCGGCTTCCTTCAGCAACCCAGAACCCTGGGGAAGATCCGCCTGCTCGCGAACGACGACAACCCTCGTGTCCGGGCCTGGGTAGCGATCACCTTGGGGCACTTTCCCGCCCAGAAGCCCGCAGACGCCGCGACCGCGGCCGTGCTCGACCAGCTGGAAGTGGACGCCGACCCGTACGTTCGTGACCAGGCAGCCGAGGCCCGTCAGCCCAAGCCCCTCCGCGGCTAGCGATCACAGCAACCGGCCGGCTGGGGTACCACGAGCGGGCCTGGGGAAGGTTCGGGATCTGCATCGCCGTGAGGGAGACGTGCGCTTCATGCAGCGGCTGGTACCGGTACTGGTGGCTGGGCTGTCCATTGGCGTTGGTCGCGGATGAGGGCCCATAGAACGTCGAGGCGGCGGCGAGCGAGGGCGAGGATCGCCTGCTTGTGGCTCTTACCCTCGGCCCGTTTGCGGTCGTAGAAGGTCTTTGAGGTGGGGCAGAAGCGGGCGGCGATCTGGGCGGAGAGGTAGAAGACGCGTAGGAGTCGGCGGTGGTAGCGGTGTGGTCGGCGCATGTTGCCGCTGATCCGGCCTGAGTCCCGTGGGACAGGTGCCAGACCAGCGACTCCGGCGAGTCGGCCCGCGGTCCCGAAGGCGTCCATGTCACCGCCGGTGCAGGCGATGAACTCCGCCCCCAGCAAGGGGCCCATGCCAGGCATGCTCAGGATCACCTCGGCATCCCTGTGCTCTCGGAAACGGGCCGCGATCGTTGCATCCACGGCGGCGATCTCGTCGTCCAGAGCCAGAACGGACCGGGCCAGGGTGTTCACCACGGTGGCGGCTGTGCTCTCCCCGGCCACGGCGGTGTGCTGGGCCTGCGCCGCAGCGACAGCAGCATCGGCCACCGCCTGGGCGCCACGCACTTTGCGCTTCTTCAGCCAGGTGGCGAGCCGGCTCGAGCCAATCCGGCGCAGGCCAGCCGGGGTCTGGTAGCCGGTCAACAGGATGAGTGCCGCTTTGGAGGCGGCGTAGTCGAAGGCCCGTTCCAGGGCGGGGAAGTACTCCAGGAGCTGGGCCCGCATCCGGTTGATGGCTCGGGTGCGGTCGGCGGCGAGGTCGTAGCGGCGGGCGGTGAGGATCTTCAGGTCCACCGCGATCTCGCCCCATTCCTGCAGTGGCTGCAGGTCCCGGCGCATCCGTGCCTGGTCGGCGATGACGTAGGCGTCCTTCGCATCGGTTTTGCCGTCTCCACGGTAACCACGGGAAGCGTGGTGGACGGTTCGGCCCGGGATGTAGAGCAGCCGCTGACCATGGCTGGTCAGCAGGGCTATCAGCAGAGCGCCACCTTCGCCGTTCAGATCGACGGCCCAAGTAACAGGGCTGTCCTCAGCCAATGCCAGGACGTCGCCTATCAGCTCCAAGAGCTCGGGCTCGTTGTTGGGGACCCGGCGCGAGAGCACCTTCGTCCCGTCCGTGTCGATCACCGTGCAGTGGTGCGCGGCCTTGCCGGCATCCGTCCCCGCCCAGAGCTCGGGCACCCGAGCCTCCCTCGTCGATCGGTTGACTGGTCCCTGCAGACGACCACGCCGACGTGTCCTTACGAAGCGATCTTGGTTCGCTCATCCCAATGAGTGGCCGTGTCGTCGCGGGGCACTGGGCGGCCAATCAGTCAAAGCCACACCTACGGCATGAGCGCTCTAGGGCCTGTTCCAGGTTCAGATCATGTTGTGGGGCGGAGGCTGCGGAGCCAGATGACCGCTCCGCGGAGGTGGAGTCCCGCGAGGTAGCTGGTCGGAGTCTTGTCGTATCTCGTGGCCAGCCCTCGCCATTCCTTGATCTTGTTGATCCCGCGTTCGACGGTGTTCCGGTCCTTGTACAGTTCCGCGTCGTGGGTGACCGGACGGCCGCCCCTGCTGCCCTTCTTCTTCCGGTTGGCTGCTTGGTCCTTCTTCTCCGGGATCACCGCTTGTATCCGGCGTTTGCGCAGGTAGGAGCGGTTGGATCGGGAGGAGTACGCCTTGTCGGCGGCGACTGCGCCGGGCCGGGTGCGGGGCCGGCCGACCGGTCCACGGACCTTGATCTGTTCGATGACGGCGGCGAAGCGCGGGCTGTCGGCGGCCTGGCCGGGAGTCACCACGAAGGACAGCGGGCGGCAGCGGCGGTCGGTGGACAGGTGTGTCTTGACCGTCAACCCGCCCCGCGACCGTCCCAGGGCAGCGGCCTTCAGCAGGGCCTTGTGACGTCGGCGAACCCGGCGGCGCTCGGCACGCGCGGCCGCTTCCTCGGTGCCGACCGCATTCTCCGTCTGCGTCACTGGGGCGGTTTGCCCCTTTGGCGCATCCCCTTTTCCTCCTCGGTGGCCTTCTCCAGTTCCTGGAGC
>NZ_JBIUBL010000051.1:0-28967 GCF_044548015.1 Streptomyces sp. NPDC052236
CGTCGGCAGCCGCAAACCGGTCACCTCACACAGCCGGTTCCGCAGCTCCACCGACATCAGCGAATCGAAGCCCAGATCCCGCAGAGCGGAACCGGTATCGAAACCGTCCGACCCCAGCACCTCCGCCACCAACGACAGCACGAGCTCACGCGCGGATGCCGCGCGGGACGTACGCGGCTGCGCATCCTCCGGACCGGCCGAGGGCCACCAGTACCGCTCACGCTGGAAGGCGTACGTGGGCAGATCGACGACCCGGCAGGACTCGGCCGGAAAGGAGGCAGACCAGTCCACGTCCACGCCACGGACGTGCAGTTCCGCCAGTGCGGTCAGGAAGCGGGCCAGACCGTGCCCGGCCGGCACGGCGTGGACCGCGTCCGCCGCGGCGGGCCCCCGCGCGGCCTTGCCGGCGGTCGTCGGCCCTTCTGCCGACGCCCCGCGCCGGGCACCGAGATCCACGTGGAGAACGCCCTCGGACCGTTCCCCGCTCTCCTCTCCGTCCGTCTCCTCCCCCACCCGATTCCCCGCTGCCACCGCGCGGGCCGCATCCGTCAGCGACAGGGACCCGTCAGCCACCCCGAGGACCTCGCGGGCATACACGTTCGCGACCAACGCCCCGGGGTCGATTCCGTACGACTGCCAGAGCGAGGCGAAAGCGACCATGACGCAGAAGAGGACGACCGGCTGGACCCCGGGGGCATCCAGGCGCGGAGCGCCTTCCGCCCCCTGGATCACGTCGGCGGGAGACCAGTCGAGGAACGCGGCGAGCGCCTCCGCGCACTCCAGCAGCCGGTCCCTGAACGTGTCGCACGTTTCGAGAAGGTCGCGCGCGATACCGACGTACTGGAGAGCGGAGTCCTCCTCATAAACGAAGACCAGCCGTTGCCGGTCGCCGCCCGAGTCACCCGAGCCACCCGAGCCACCCGAGCCACCCGAGCCGCCGCGCACGACGATGCCCGGCGCGGGCTCGCCCTTGGCCAGCCTGTCCAGTCCCGCCAGAAAGTCCGCCCGGTCCGCGGCCACGAGCACGGCCCGGTGCTCGAACGAGGAGCGCGTCGTCACCAGCGAGTGGCCTATGTCGGCCAGGCTGTACGAGGGGTTCTCGGCCAGATGCGCGTGCAGGCGCCGTGCCTGCGCCCGCAGACCGTCCGCGCCGCGTGCCGACAACACCCAGGGCAGAGCCACCGGGGCCTGCGGCTCGCGCCCTCCGGTGCCGCCCGCCGCCAAGCCGCGTGCGGTGGCGGGAGGGGGCTCCGACACCACGACATGGCAATTCGTGCCACCCATGCTGAACGACGAGACACCTGCCAGCTTCGGCCCGACAACATCGGGCGGCCCCTCCGGCCATCCCCCCACCCCGGTCTGCACCCGCAGGTTCAGTGCGCTGAAATCGATCCGTGGATGAGGGACTTCGAAGTTCAGGCTGGGCGGGAGGATGCCGTGGGTGAGGGCGAGGCAGACCTTGATCAGCCCAGCGACGCCCGCTGCCGCTTCGAGGTGCCCGATGTTCGTCTTGACGGATCCCACGCGCAGTGGTGAATCGCCGCGACGCGCCCGCCCGAGTACGGCGCCGAGCGCCGCCGCCTCCGTGGGGTCCCCCACCACGGTTCCCGTGCCGTGCAGTTCGACGTACCGGACCTGGGCGGGGTCCACGCCGGCGCGCCGGTAGGCGCTGCGCAGGACGTCGGCCTGGGCGCTCGCGCTGGGTACCGTGAGCCCCTCGCTCCCGCCGTCGTGATTGACGGCGCTTCCCTTGATCACGGCATGGATCCGGTCGCCGTCGGCGAGCGCGCGCGCGAGCCTCTTGAGCACGACGAATCCAGCGCCTTCGCCCCTGACGAACCCGTTCGCGCCGGCGTCGAACGTCCGGCACTGGCCATCCGGGGAAAGGGCGCCGAAGCCGGCTGCCACGCGGGCGCTCTCCTCCACCAGGTTCAGGTGTACGCCGCCCGCCACGGCAAGGTCCGATTCACCGCTGAGCAGGCTCACGCAGGCCGTGTGCACCGCCACCAGCGAGGATGCCTGGCCGGCGTCCAGGGTCAGGCTGGGGCCCCGCAGATCCAGGGCATACGACACGCGGTTGGCGACGATGCTGCGGTGCAGGCCCGTCATCGCGTGGTGCGTCAGGGGCGCGGCCCCTTCGCGGTGGAGCACCACGGAATAGTCACTGGAGGCCACGCCGAGGAAGACGCCGGTATTACTGCCGCGCAGCCCGGCAGGCACGAGGCCGCTGTCTTCGAGGGCCTCCCAGCCAAGTTCCAGGGCCATCCGCTGCTGAGGGTCCATGGCATTCGCTTCACGCCGTGAGATGCCGAAGAAGCCGGCGTCGAACCGGTCGGCGGTCGGCACGTGCCCTTCGCGTCGGCCGCTGTCGGCCCGTACGCCGATCGCCGACCGACCGTCGTGGAGCAGGCGCCAGTACTCCGCCGGGGACGATGCCTGAGGAAAACGGCAGGACAGCCCGATGATCGCGATCGAGTCGTCCGCATTGGCCTGACGTCCGGCGGGATCTTCCCTGGGATATTCAGCCATGGCCACTTCCAGCTCCTTCTGACGTGCCGGCTCGGCCGGCGTGAAAGGCCGTGCTCACCGCGGAGGTCACCACGCGACGTCGAGCCGGCTCAGCCCGCGGGTGACCAGTCCGTCCTTCCAGGAGACGGCGGTCCGGTCGTTGGACAAACGCAGCTCGGGAAACCGCTCGAAGAGACGGACGAGT
This sequence comes from Streptomyces sp. NPDC052236, assembly GCF_044548015.1. Classification (NCBI taxonomy): domain Bacteria; kingdom Bacillati; phylum Actinomycetota; class Actinomycetes; order Kitasatosporales; family Streptomycetaceae; genus Streptomyces; species Streptomyces sp. NPDC052236. Next base: position 2,714 of record NZ_JBIUBL010000051.1, read on the forward strand.
GCTGTTCTCACCTGCAATCGCGCCAGCGGCGCACCGAGGCATCGGTGCACACCGTGGCCGAACGTGAGATGGGGAGCCGACCGGTCGTAGCCGACGCTTTCGGGCTCCGCGAATACTGTGCTGTCGTAGTTGCCGTGCAGCAAGGACACCACGAGCGCCTCGCCCGCCCGTATCGCGACTCCGCCCAGCTCGACGTCCTCGACGGCGACTCGGGGAAAGCTCAGAGGGGTCGAAGGGGTGAGCCGCAGCAGCTCCTCCACCACGGCATCCACCCGCGATTCGTCCTTGAGGACCTCCCGCGGCAGGACACCGTTCAGCAGCGCGAGCACCGAGAGGCTGAGCTGACCGACCGTCGTCTCATAGCCGGCCGTGAGCAGGGCCAGCCCAAGGCTGATGAGCTCGGCGTTGGACAGGACTCCGCCGTCATGGGCCCTGACGAGCTCGGTCAGCAGGTCGTCGTCCTCGCCCCGTCGCTTCCGGTCGATAAGGGTCGACATGTAGTCGACCAGGCCCAGTTGACGGCGTGCCTTCTGCTCGTCGCTGCTCGCCGTGATGTCGAAGAGGACCTCGACGGAGGAATCGAAGATGGGCCGGTCCGCGACCGGAACTCCGAGCAGGGTCCCGAGCACCGCGACGGGGAGGGGGGAGGCGAAGGAGCTGACGAGGTCCGCGGGCGCACCCTCGTGGGCCATGCCGTCCAGCAGGTCGTCGGTCACCTGCTCGATGAACGGGCGGAGCTTCGCGACCTTGTGGGTGGAGAAGGCCGCCGCGGTGATCCGCCGAAGACGCGCGTGTTCACGTCCGTCCATACTCATGATCGAGTTGGGGGACGGGCTCGCCGTGTTGAGCCTGGGCGCTCCCGGCTTCGCCGCGGCCGCCCGGCTGAATCTCGGATCCGTCAGTACTTTACGGCCCATCGCGTAATCACTCACCAGCCACATTTCATCTCCGGTCGGTGCACGCACCCGTTTCACGGTACTCGTGGCTTCACCCCTCAAAAGATCCGGCAGTGGGCCCTGTGAGTTGGGGTGCAGTGAATATGCCATCCATCGACTCCTTATACCGGACGGGCAATGAGCCGAAGCCAGCCTAACCACGCCTCCTGGCATATGACCACCAACTGCCGTGCCGGGAAAGGAATGTCGGTGTCTCAGGCCCATGAGTAAGGTGCCAGTTGGCAGAGTAAATGTCGCTCAGCAGCCGCGAGGAGCGTCCGTGAACACTTCGACAGAGCTCGGTCATTTCAGCACCGATTTGCCCTATCTGGCTTTTGGATCCGGCAAGCCATTGGTCTATCTCGCCGGATTCACCATGACGCACACCGTGCCGCAACCCGGCGCACAGCGCCGGACTGCCGCACGCATGGTCGCCCCCTTCGTCGCAGCGGGGTACCAGGTGTACTGGACCAACCGCCGGCCCGGGATGCCGGTCGGCGCCACCATGAGCGATGTCGCCGCCGAGCATGCCGAGGCGCTGCGCGATCGGTTCGGCACGCCCGTACCGGTTCTCGGTCACGCGACGGGCGGCTCGATCGCGCTGCAGTTGGCGATCGAGAATCCAGAGGTGGTCAGCTGGCTGGTCCTCGCCGGCACCGCCCATTCACTGGGGCCTGTCGCCAGACGTTTCCATCGGGACCTGCTGGAAGCTGCCGGCCGCGGCAGATCCGCAATGCACCGGGCAGCTCCGGCGCTCACCCGCAACCGGCTGTTGCAGTTGTTGCTCATGGTTCCCTTGTGGATCGCAGGCCGGTTCGACCCGCCGCCGAAGGACCATTCCGACATGAAGGCGATGCTGCTGGCCGAGGGCGCCTTCGACGTCCGCGGCCGACTGGGAGAGGTCCGTGTGCCCACACTCCTGCTCCGGGGTGCGCGCGACTATCTCTGCACACCCGAGAGGTTCCACGAGACGGCCGACGGAATACCGGGAGCCCAGCGCGTCGAATACCCGCGGTCGGGACACGCGATCACCACGAAACCCGCCTTCTTCCACGATGTGCTCGCCTTCCTCGAAGGACCCTGACAGCATCGAAACCGCAGCTCACGCAGGGGGAGACGGATTCTCTATGCGCTCGGCGAGCCGGTCCGCCAACTCCTGCCACATGCCGGCGCACGCTCTGGCGAGGCCGGCCACGGTCTCCTGACGGTGCGTGGGCACGGCGTCGATGATCCGTGCCCACTGTTCGGCATCGACGGCGCAGGTCCTGAGCGAGCGCAGAAGGATCTTCCCGGCGCCCGTGAATCTCAGCGAGGGATCCCTGGTGAGACTGTTGACGATGTCGGCTCTCACCACGCTGGGTACGGGTGCTCGGCCGGCGGCCAGGATCGCGGGCTTCCTGACCTGGACGTCGATACCCTGCCGTGAAGTGATCGGCGGCTCACCCCGGTTGATCCGTGCCCGTACATCGCTCGCGGTGGCGGGAGAGATCCCGGCGGCCTTGGCCACCTCCCGCAGGGAGGCTTCCGGGTTCGCCCTCATCAGGTCCCCGGCGAGCTGACGGCCCTCGGCTCCGTTGCACGGCCGCACCCGGCCGTCGCTCCCCACTCTCGCGTTCAACTGCTCATTCTGCAAAGTTGAACGTCTGCGTATCGCTCCCACCGTGTTGGCGGAGAGGCCGACGGTCCTGGCGATCCTGCGGTCGGACCACTGCGGGTGCGTGCTCATGATGCGGGCAGCCGCCGCCTTCCGGTCGGCCAGCGACAGGGGCAGCCCATGCGTGGAGTTGAGCTCAACGGCCATGACAAAGGCGTCCGCCTCCGTGCCGTCGAAGAACTTCACATCGACGAATTCGTCGCCCCGCAGTATCGCGGCACGCAGCCGGTGTATGCCATCGACCACCCGCATCGTGGGCCGGTGTACAACGATGGGAGGTAAGGAAACATCCAGCTCCGCGAGCATGCCGATATGTTCGGCATTTTCACCGGACATCCGTGGCGAGGACGAACATTCCAGTGCGTTGACCGGTACCCTCTCCATTGATTCTGGCCGAATCGCCTCTTCGCGCCCTGAATCTAGTCCAACCTCTACGTTACTGATCATGGATCAACTCCCGCGGCTGCGTGATTCCATTGTTCAGACGTCAATTTCGATGGCTGTCGATGCGAATTGGCAACGTTATGGCATGCCGAAATCACCTGTCGAAGAGAGATGGGGGGTGTGCCGTCGGCCTCCGTCCAGGGCCGGTCGGCACAGCTTGTCAACAACGGTTCTGATTCCCGGCGGTCAGGGAGATGGCACGAGGTAGCGCAGCACAAAGTGCCGCACGACAGCTGCTTGGCAGCGCCGGAGCTTCTGCACGGGGCAGGCTATTTGACCGAGGATAAGTTCTTATGACGCGTCACGCACCCCATGAGACCCCTTTCAACAGCAGCGCTCCGTTCAACGGGAACCCGGCGAGAACCATTTCATTCTGATCGGCCGCTCCCGGTACATGTCAAGTACAGCAGGGAGGCGGGTTCTTTTCGGCTCCGGCCATCGCCCGATTAGGACGCCGTGAGACTGGGGAGTACTAGCGAGACAGTTGGACGTCGACGTCCCGGCGCACGGCCGCGTCACCAACGCCCCCCGGCGGGTGGTGGCTTGGCTGGCGTCGCGTCGGTCGGCGGCTTGGGAGCGGCGGATGCGTGATCCGGCCGGGGAAGTGGGGGTTCGCGGCGAAAGGCCGGAGGCGGGGGCCGGGGGGCGGGCTTCGGCCCGCTGCTGGTCGTACCCAAATCACAGCTGGTCACAGCTGGGTGGTGGACGCCTCAACGGGGCTCGGACGTTCCCGATTTCCTGTGCGCTTCGTCGCGCCGCCGGAGTTCGGAGACCAGCTCCGGCCAGGTGAAGCAGGCTCCGCCGTGCGCCCGGCGTACCCGGCGTACGAGGTACCGGCGTTCCATTCTCAATAACAAGTTCCGCACAGCCCGGGTTGCAAGCGACGGAAATACCAGAAAATAGAGGAACTGGCGGGCGGAACCCATACCTTCCAACTTGGGGGAAGCGGGAAAGTATTGGGGATCACGTGCCACGCAGCGCGCAATATCGGTCATCTCTTGAGAGCTGATCGAATCGTACGGGGTCCATGAGGTCATGGCACGAGAATCGCACTGCCGGGGAATTCAGGCAAATAGCAGCCGACCACGAACCCTGAAGTCTGCCCATTCGCTTGTTATTTGCGATCTCACGACGGCTACGGCAGAGTGGGCGTGCCGTCCGCGCGCAGAATCTTCCAGCCTCGATATTTCCTGATTGGCTGTCAACTTGGCCCGGCGGCCGATTTTATGTTCCGCGGTGTTCTTCACGCGTGAGGACGACCCGGCTCAGCACGTACAGGAGCCGCCTTCGGCCTGGCGGATCGCGTCGGTGACGGTCATGCCACGCCGGCCCCGCGGCCGCGTTGCTCCTCGCAGATTTCACATGCCCTTACCATCGGGATGTTCAGTGTATCTTTCGTCCCGAGCCAAAGGAAGGAGTCGCGAATGGTCCGGTTGACTCGGGCACAGCAGCAGGAGCGCACCCGCACGGCCGTGCTGGCCGCGGCTCGGGCAGAGTTCGCCGAGCACGGATACGTCGAGGCGAAGGTCGACCAGATCGCCGAGCGGGCCGAGCTCACTCGTGGCGCGGTGTACTCGAACTTCCCGAGCAAGCGCGCGCTCTATCTGGCGGTGCTGGTCGACATGGTCGAGCACAGCGCCACCGACGAGGTTCCACCGTCGCCGCCGCGGTCCACAGCCGAGGCGCTGGGTTCGTTTGCCCGCGCCTGGCTCGAACGACTGCCCTTGGCCGACGACACGCCCGCGTTCGGTCAGATGCAACTGCGCTCGCTGGCTCGTGTGCTCGATGACGAACCGGCCCGCGGTGCGCTGGCGCAGGTCACCCGGCTGGAGGCGCTGCTGCTCGCGCTCGCGCTGGAGTCGTGCGCACCCACCGATGCGGGACAGGTACGGCAGGTGCGGCGCGCCGAGCTGGTCCTGAGGTTGTTGAACGGCTCAGGCCCGTTTGCCGATACGGCGCTCGGATTCGGCGACCCCTTCGACGTGGCACACGCTTGCGCGCATCTGGGCGGGCTCGGCCTCGCCGATACCTGGGACCCGCCGCACCTGCCCTACGTCGCTCCGGCACGAGCCTGCCAGGACCTGTGGACCCCGCCGGAGGGGTTGCCGGACCTGATCACCGAGCGCCGGGTCGGATTCGACGAGGACGGTGTGATCGCGGTCCTCGGGATCAACCGGCTGGGCGCCGCCGAGGAGACCATCCGCGCCGCTCGCCCGGGCGACCGGGTCACCGTGGCCGTGGTGACGAGTGACCCCGCCGAGATCGGACGCCTCGTACGGCTCAGGATCCGCGACTTCACCCGCTGCCTGCGGCGCGTGTTCACACCGGACGCCTGGCCGCGCCTTCACCTCGTCGTTGATGACCGCGGCCTGTTGGCCTCGGCCACCGGCGTACCGAACGCCGACGACTCCACCGAACATGCCGTACGCATCCACAAGGGCGAGCTCGTCGCCCGAGCCGACGGACGAGGCGCCGCGTATGCCGCGGCGACCGCCGAAGTTTCGAACACCACCCGATCGAAGAGGGCCGCAACATGACCCACCCCGATTCGCCCCACTCGACCAGCAGTGACTTGCTGGTACTCCACGCCCTTCGCTGCATCGGTTTCGCGGGCCTCGCTCGTGTGGCCACAACAACGGGGCTCCCTGAGCCGGACGTTGAATCAGAGCTGATCGACCTCGCTGTGGCCGGACTTGTCACGCGTGTGGCGGGTGACTTCGGCGGGTGGGGTCTCACGGAGGCCGGCCGCGCCGTGGATGCCGAGCGGATCGCCGACGAGCTGGAAACAGCCGGCACCCGAGCCACAGTGACGGCGGCTTTCGACGGCTTTCTTGTGCTCAACCCGGAATTGCTCGACCTCTGCACGGCATGGCAGACGCGATCCGTCGACGGTGTCCTGACTACGAATGATCACACCGATGCTCTCTACGACGCTCGGGTTCTGAACCTGTTCACAGACCTCGACCAGCGTGCCGAGGCCGTCTGCGCAGACCTGTCCGCGGCGATGCTTCGATTCCAGCGATATCGCGTCCGGCTCACCGACGCACTCACTCGCGCGAAGTCCGGCGCGCTGGACTACGTGACGGACAGCACCGTTTCGTATCACACCGTGTGGTTCCAACTTCACGAAGACCTGCTTGCCACTCTGGGCATCCCGCGACACTGAACCCGCCGGGAAAGGTGATGACGATATGACATGGATTCACCCGATCTCAGCAGAGGTCGAGGAAACGGCGGAGGTCCTTGGCGGCAAGGCGCACGGCCTTGTCGTACTGCGACGTCTTGGATTGCCCGTGCCCCCAGGTTTCGTCATCAACACGGAGGCGTGCCGCGCCTTCCTGCGTGACGGGCAGCCACCCCAGGGCCTGGATGTCGAACTGGCGGCTGCCATCGCCGGTCTCGAAGCTGCCACGCACCGCAAGCTCGGTGGACCCAAGAGGCCGCTGGCGGTGTCCGTTCGCTCCGGCGGCAGCGTGTCGATGCCCGGCATGATGAGCACGGTCCTCAACCTCGGTCTCACCGCCGAGGCCACCATCGGCTTGGCAACCGAGACGGGTGACCTGCGATTCGCACTCGACTCGCGGCTGCGATTCCTGTCCAGCTACGGCTCTGAGGTTGTCGGCCTGGACCGCGAGAGTCTCGACGGCGTCGAGCGTGAGATCGCCGGACGAGACACCGGCACCAACGAAGCATGTCTCGCCGATGCGATTCAAGGCGTTGAGGCCCTCATCCGGGAACGAGCCGGCGAGCCTGTCCCGGAGGACGTGACCCGGCAGTTGGAGCTGGCAGTCGCGGCCGTGTTCTCGTCATGGGACACACCGCGCGCGAAGACCTACCGCGAACTGCATGACATTCCCCGCGACCTCGGCACCGCCGTGACCGTACAGGCGATGGTGTTCGGGAATCGCGATGACCACAGTGGGACCGGAGTCGCGTTCAGCCACGATCCCAACACCGGTGAACACGTCCCGTTCGGCGAAGTCCTGTTCGGTCGCCAAGGCGAAGACGTTGTCTCCGGCAGATCCCTGACTCGGCCCCTGCGCGAACTGGCCGACCGGGAGCCGACGATGTGGGTCAGCCTTCTTGAGGCTCTGGACCGGATCGAGGAGCACTATCGCGACGCGTGCTATGTGGAGTTCACCTTCGAGGCAGGCCGGCTGTGGATCCTGCAAGTGCGACCCGGCCGACTCGTCGGACGTGCCGCTGTCCGTGTCGCGGTCGACCTCGCCGACAAGGGCACGATCGGGCGCCCCGAGGCACTTCTTCGAGTCTCCCCACAGCATCTCCCACACGTTCGTACTCCTCGGATAGCGGCGGCCGATGCCGTTGACATCCTCACCCGAGGGCTGGGCGCCTCTCCTGGTGTCGCGGTCGGCAGAGTGGCGACCACCGCCGACAGTGCGGCCCGGATGGCCGCGGAGGGTCCGGTCGTCCTGCTGCGTCCGGAGACCTCCCCGCTCGACATGCACGGCCTGGCTGCCGCCGCAGGGGTCGTCACTACTCGCGGCGGGCCGACCAGCCACGCCGCCGTCGTCGCGCGAGCGATGGGGAAGCCCGCCGTCGTGGGGGCCGCGGACCTCATCGTCGACGTTGCCGCTGCTTCCGTCCGAGCCGGTGGACGCACCCTCCCCGAAGGCACACTCATCGCCATCGACGGGACAGGCGGAGAGGTCGTCGTCGGTAACCCTCGCATCGTCGCAGCCACCACTGACGCCCATCTGCATCGATTGCTCGACTGGGCCGACGAAGTCGCGGGCGACAACACGGGCCGCAACGAAGCAGAACGCCTCGTCGCGGCACACGCCGTCCTCCGAGGCTGAGTGATCCGCCTGAAATCCTGAGGGCGACCCGCTTGTGTCTGGTGGGTCGCCGGGGGCGGCCCTCCGCCGCCTCCGGACGGACGGACAAGGGCTCCGATGGCATCCTGACGGCAGACGAGTCGAGCTGTAAGCCGGGTTCTGTCGCCCGGTCGCCTCGCGGCGGCCGGGGAGACGGCCATCCATCTAGGACCGGCGTTGCCGCCGGTCTCGTGCGGTCTACCCGCGGACTCGGGCGGGCAGCCCTCGAACGTCCACGCAGAGCCGCCTTTTACAGCGGCCCCTCTTGACCTTGCTCCGGGTGGGGTTTACCTAGCCGCCTGAGTCACCCCAGGCGCTGGTGGTCTCTTACACCACCGTTTCACCCTTACCGAGGACCGAGGTCCCCGGCGGTCTGTTTTCTGTGGCACTGTCCCGCGGGTCACCCCGGGTGGGCGTTGCCCACCACCCTGCCCTGTGGAGCCCGGACTTTCCTCGGGGAGATCCAAGAAGATCTCCACGCGGCCGTCCGCTCGGCTCGTCTGCCGTGGTGACCATGCTACCCGCCGGAAGCGCCTGTTCGTGCGCGGCCGTGCACGGTTGATCTCGCGGTTGATCTCGCGGTTGACCTTGCCGCAACGTCAGGGTTTCTACTGAAGCCATGAGGATCGGAGAAATCGCCGCACTCGCCGGCGTCACCCCGCGTACCGTCCGCCACTACCACCATCTGGGCCTGCTCCCCGAGCCCGAGCGGCTCCCCAACGGCTACCGGGACTACGGACTGCAGCACGCCGTCGTACTCGCCCGCGCCAGGCGGCTGACCGAGCTCGGTCTCGGCCTCGCCGAAGTGCGTGACGTGCTCGCCGATGACGCCGGGCGTGAGCTGGCCGAGGTCCTCGCGGAGCTCGACGCCGATCTGGCGCGGCAGGAGGAGGCCATCGCCGAGCGGCGGGCGCGGCTCGGCGAGTTGATGCGGCAGGCGCGGGAGGGGCGGCTGCCCGCCGAAGGGCCCGTGTCACCGGCACTCAGCGGGCTCTTCGGGGCGCTCGCGCCCAGCGACTCCCCGATGGCCGCCAAGGACCGGACCCACCTGGCGCTGCTCGACTCCATGATGGAGCCCGCGCACCGGGAGCGGCTGTTCACGGCCCTGCGCCCGTTCGCCGACGACCCCTCGCTCGCCGCCCGTGTCCACGAGTTGTACGAACGCCTCGATGGCCTCGCCGACGCGGAGGCGGACGACCCCAGGGTCGGGCCGCTCGCCGACGAGCTCACGGCGTGCATGCCCGATGAGCTGATCGAGCTGCTCATGCCCATGGGCGACGATCTGGAGCAGCAGAGCGACAGCACCTTCGGCGAGGCGTTCCTGGCCGACTTCGCGCCCGCGCAGGCAGCGGTGGTGCGGCGGATGCTGGCGGGCCTGGCCGTACGCGTACGGGGGCTCCGATGACCGCCCTCGTCATTCTGCGGAGGCTGGTCGTGCACGAAGTGCGGGCGGTGCACAGCCTCGCGCTCTGGGTCGTCCGGCGGCGGCACGGCGTCCGGGCGGGCGCCCACCCGGCCCCGTACACCGGGCCGCAGACCGCGATGATGTACGGGTTCATCTTCGTGTCGCTGATCGAGACGGTGGCGCTGGCGATGGTGATCCCCTGGCCGCTGGTGCACTCGATCACGCTGGTCATCGATGTGTACGGCCTGGTGCTGATGATCGGGATGCACGCGTGCTGTGTGACGCGGCCCCATGTAGTGGGCACGGACGGCTCGCTGCGGATCCGTTACGGCGCGCTGTTCGACCTGCGGATACGGCCGGAGGACATCATCCACGCGCGCGTGGACCGTCGTTTCCCGGCCGGGAAGTTGGTACAGCCGCGCGATGACGGGTCGCTGGAGATCATCGTCGCGGGCCAGACGACGGTGGCCGTCGAGCTGCGGGCGCCGGTCGGCTACGTACGGCCACTGGGCAGGCGCGGGAGCGCGCACACGATCCGCTTCCACGCCGATGACCCCACGGCTCTCGTCGCCGAGCTCAGGGCGCGTACGCTCCCGCCGGTCCACTGACCGTAGGGTGGCGAGGGGGCCTCGCCCCCGCCCCCCGTACGTACGAAGGAGATCCCCTGTGCTCGTGCTGTTGCCGCCGTCGGAAGGTAAGGCCGCTTCCGGGCGAGGGGCTCCGCTGAAGCCCGAGTCGCTGTCGCTGCCGGGGCTGGCCAGGGCGCGCGCCGCGGTGCTGGACGAGCTGGTCGAGCTGTGCGCGGCCGACGAGGAGAAGGCGCGCGAGATCCTCGGGCTGAGCGAGGGGCTGCGCGGCGAGATCGCGAAGAACGTGGAACTGCGTACCGCGGGCACCCGCCCGGCCGGGGAGCTCTACACCGGTGTGCTGTACGACGCGCTCGGCCTCGCCACGCTGGAGCCAACCGCGCGCAGGCGGGCCCGGCAGTCGCTGCTGGTCTTCTCGGGGCTGTGGGGCGCGGTGCGGCTGGGCGACCGGATTCCGCCGTACCGCTGCTCGATGGGGGTGAAGCTGCCGGGGCTCGGCGTGCTGGGGGCGTACTGGCGGGGGCCGATGGCGTCCGCCCTGCCCGAGGCGGCGGGCGACGGCCTTGTCCTGGACCTGCGGTCCTCGGCGTACGCGGCGGCCTGGCGGGCCAGCGGCGAGGTGGCGGGGCGTACGGCGACGGTGCGGGTGCTGCACTCGCGGCGCGACGAGGTGACCGGGGTCGAGAAGCGGTCGGTGGTCAGTCACTTCAACAAGGCGACGAAGGGGCGGCTGGTACGGGACCTGCTGGTGGCGGGCGCGAAGCCGGCGGGGCCGGGGGAGCTGGTCGAAGCGTTGCGGGACCTTGGGTATGTGGTGGAGGTGGAGGCGCCGGGGCGGGCGGGGCAGGCGTGGGCGCTGGATGTGGTGGTTACGCAGATCCATTGACCGTGGCCGTTGCGTTTACTGCAACGGTCGTTGCGTGAGGTGCGCGGGCCCGGGAGGATGTGGCCATGACCTCCGTGCTGGACCTCGCGCCGCCCGTCATTCCCGTCGTCGTCATCGAGGACGCCGCCGATGCCGTACCGCTCGCGCGTGCGCTGACGGCGGGCGGGCTGCCCGCGATCGAGGTGACGCTGCGGACACCGGCCGCGCTGGACGCGATCCGCGCGATCGCGGCCGAGGTGCCGGACGCGGTGGTCGGCGCGGGCACGGTGATCTCGGCGGCCCTCGTCGACGCGGCGGTGGCGGCCGGGGCGCGGTTCCTGGTGAGCCCCGGGTGGACGGAGCGGCTGCTGGACGCGATGGGGGCGTCGGGCCTGCCGTTCCTGCCGGGGGTCTCGACGGCTTCGGAGGTCGTGGCGCTGCTGGAGCGCGGGGTGCACGAGATGAAGTTCTTCCCGGCGGAGGCGGCGGGCGGCACGGCGTACCTCAAGTCGCTGGCCGGGCCGCTGCCGCAGGCGCGTTTCTGTCCGACGGGCGGGATTTCGTTGGCGGCGGCGCCGGGGTATTTGGGGCTGGGGAATGTGGGGTGTGTGGGGGGGACGTGGATGCTGCCGGGGGATGCGGTTGCGGCGAGGGATTGGGCGCGGGTGGAAGCCTTGGCCGCGGAGGCGGCGGCGCTGCGCGGGGCTTGTTCCCCTACCCGCCCCTTCCCGTAACTGGGGGCTGCGCCCCCAGACCCTCGTACCGCCCTTCGGGCGGTGTCCTCAATCTCCCCCTACTCCCCCAGCGCGGCGTGGGGGGACCCCCAGACGGGCTTAGTTTCCGGGCGTGCCCGGAAACTAAGCCTCGCCGGCGGAAAACCCAGCCCCGCCGGCGATTGAGGCGCGGGGTTCGGGGCGGAGCCCCGACAAGGGCCGGACACTTTCAGCCCCGCCGGCGATTGAGGCGCTGGGGGCACCTCCCACGCCGCGCTGGGGGTCTCCTCACGCCCTCAGGGCGTAGGGGGAGTAGGGGGTGGGTTCGGGGGCAGCGCCCCCGACCAGAGACCCGCACGCCGCCCTGCTAGCCCCGCAAGTGCGACGTGTCGTTCAGCAGCCGCACCGACGCGTTGCCGTCCGCGTAATACGCCACCGCCGACAGCGACGCCGCCGACAGCTCCATCCGGAACAGCGATTCCGGCGGCGCCCCCAGCGCCAGCCGCACCAGCGTCTTCACCGGAGTGACATGGGTGACCAGCAGCACCGTGCGGCCCGCGTACGTCGCCAGGAGCTTGTCCCGGGTCGCCGACACGCGCCGCGTCACCGTCGCGAAGCTCTCGCCGCCCGGCGGGGCCACCTTCGGGGAGGCGAGCCAGGCCGTCAGGTCGTCGCCGTACCGCTCGCGTACCTCCGCGTACGTCAGGCCCTCCCACGCGCCGAAGTCCGTCTCCCGCAGCCCCTCCTCGATGCGGACGCCGAGGTTCAGGCGGACCGCCACCGCCTCCGCGGTCTCGCGGCAGCGCTTCAGCGGGGAGCTGACGATCTCCTCGATCGTGCCGCGCGCCGCGAGAGCGGATGCGACCGCCTCCGCCTGACGCAGGCCGACCGCGGACAGCGACGGATCGCTGCCGCCGCTGCCCGAGAAGCGCTTCTCGGGGGTCAGGGGCGTCTCGCCGTGACGCAGCAGGACGAACGTCGCGGGCGTGCCCAGGTCGGCCGAGGCTCCCCAGCCGACCGTCGGGGTCTCCGTAGGATCACCGGCCCGGACACCCGCCGGGACACCGGAAGGCGTCCCGGCCCGCTCCGCCGCGGGCGCCACGGCCACCGGCGCGCCGCCGCCCGACAGGGCGGCCCGCGCCCTCGCCGCGCCCGCCGCCGCGTCGCCCACCACCCGCGCCGCTTCCGCGTCCCGCGCGGCGAACTCCGCCGTGGAGCGCGACGGCTCCCACCGCTCGCCTCGCTTGCCCGCGTCCATCGCCTCGTTGGCGAGCCGGTCCGCGTGCTTGTTCTGCTCGCGCGGGATCCACTGGTACGTCACCTGCTCGGCCGGAAAGATCCGTGCCGCCTCCGCCGCCAGCGGCTTCATGTCCGGGTGCTTGATCTTCCAGCGGCCCGACATCTGCTCCACGACGAGCTTGGAGTCCATCCGCACATGGATGGCCGCCTCGGGGTCGAGGGCATACGCGGCCCGCAACCCCGCGATCAGGCCCTTGTACTCGGCGACGTTGTTCGTCGCCACGCCGATGTGCTCGGCGGCCTCGGCGAGCGTCTCACCGGTGGCCGGGTCGAGCACGACCGCGCCGTAGCCCGCCGGGCCCGGATTGCCCCGGGAGCCGCCGTCGGCCTCCACGACGAACTCCCGCGGCATCGGCACTACAGCCCCGATTCGGACGTACGGATCAGAATGCGGTGGCAGTTCTCGCAGCGCAGCACGGTGTCCCGGGACGCCGCCTTGACGTCGTTCACCTCAGTGATGTTGAGCTCCAGGCGGCAACCCTCGCAGCGGCGCTGGTAGAGGCGGGCCGCGCCGACTCCGCCGTGCTGGCCGCGCAGCTTCTCGTACAGCTTGAGGAGATCGGCGGGCACGGAGGCCGCCACCACCTCGCGGTCCTTGGTGATGGAGGCGACCTCGCTGTTGATCTTCTCCTCGGCGGCGGCGCGGCGCGCGGTCGCGTCGTCGACCTTGGCCTGGACGGAGGTGACCCGTTCGGTCAGCTCGGAGACACGTTCCTGCGCGGACTCACGGCGCTCCATGATTTCGAGGACGACGTCCTCCAGGTCGCCCTGGCGCTTGGCGAGGGAGACGATCTCGTGCTGGAGGCTCTCCAGGTCCTTGGGCGAGGTGACCGCGCCCGAGTCGAGACGCTGCTGGTCGCGTACGGAGCGCTGGCGCACCTGGTCGACGTCCTGCTCCGCCTTGGTCTGCTCGCGGGCGGTGTCGCTCTCCTCCGTCTGCGCGGCGACCAGCAGGTCACGCAGGTGCGTGAGGTCCTTGGTGAGCGACTCGATTTCGGCGTGCTCGGGCAGCGAGGAGTGCTTGTGGGCGAGCTGCGACAGTCGTACGTCGAGGGACTGGACGTCGAGAAGTCGGAGCTGATCGGCGTGCGCGGCGTTCAGTTGGGGGCTCCAGAAGAGTGGGAAGAGTGATGGAGAGAGGGAGCCGGCGGCTCGGAAGGCTGCGAAGACTGATGGGACGACCAGGGGTCCGTGACCCGGTGCGAGACATGGACCCGAAGGCCCCAGCCGTGCCTGTCGGACACCGAGTCGAGCTGCGCGGCAGCCTGCTCGCACCAGGGCCATTCGGTGGCCCAGTGAGCGGCGTCGACCAGCGCGAGGGGTGAGTGCTGAACCGCCTCCGACACGGGGTGGTGGCGCAGGTCGGCGGTGACGTAGGCGTCCACGCCCGCGGCCCGTACCTGCGCGAAGAGACTGTCGCCGGAGCCGCCGCTGACCGCGACCGTACGGATGAGGGCGTCCGGGTCTCCCGCGACGCGGATGCCCTGCGCGGTGGCGGGCAGCCGCTTCGCGGCGCGCTCGGCGAACTCGGCCAGCGTCTCGGGACGGTCGAGCTCACAGATCCGCCCGAGGCCGCGGCGACCGCTGGGGTCCGTCGTGTCCGGCACCAGAGGGCGTACGACCCGGAGGTCGAGGGCGCCCGCGAGGGCGTCGGAGACGCCGGGGTCGGCGGAGTCGGCGTTGGTGTGCGCGACATGCAGCGCGATGTCGTGCTTGATCAGGGTGTGTACGACGCGGCCCTTGAAGGTGGACGCGGCGACCGTCGTCGTACCGCGCAGATACAGCGGGTGATGCGTGACGATCAGCTGGGCGCCGAGCGCGATCGCTTCGTCGGCGATCTCCTGGACCGGATCCACGGCGAACAGGACCCGGTTGACCTCGGCGTCGGGATCGCCGCAGACCGTGCCGACGGCATCCCACTCTTCGGCCCGCTCGGGAGGCCACAGGGCGTCGAGCGCGGCGAGGACTTCAGACAGACGGGGCACGGAGGAAAGGCTACCTGTCGTCTGTGCTCCGCGGTCCATCGCTCCGCTGCCGACAGCCGAGCGATGGACCGCGGAGCACAGTCGGCACCTTTCCCTCAGGCGAACTCCGGCCCAGCCACCCTTATGTGTGAAGAGGGGCGTCTCGTGGTTGTTCGGCAGGGAGTGCGATAACTACGTTCAGTTGCCGGAGGTGAGCAACCGATGACAGTCTGTGCCATCGAGAGCGTCACGGAGGTCGGGGCGGTGGGGCGTACGGGATTCACGATCACTGCGGACGGTGCCTACGCGACCCGGCTGACCGGGGACGGCAAGGCCCTGTTCCCGGAGCGGTGGACGCTCGACGGACCCGAGCCCTACGCGGTTCCCCTGCCGCTGGACCAGCCGGAGAAGCCCGACTCGGAGGTGTTGCCGCTGGCCGACGGCCGGGTCCTGATCAGACGGAAGGTGGCGGGCGGGCACGCCTTCTCGCTGCTGTACCCGACCGGGCCCGCGACCGGCGAACTTCCCCTCGGCAGGGTTCAGTCGGACCAGCCGGACCAGTCGGATCAGTCGGTCCGGTTGTTGCCGCCGTCGCCGGACGGGGTGTGCGCGTACGCCCTCGCCCCGGGGGCCAAGTCAACGGTGATCTGGCTGGTTACGGGCGGTGAATTCGGCCCCCAGCCCGTCGCCGAGGTGCCGGGCCGCTGTTCGGGCGGGGTCTGGCTGGACCGTACGGGACGGATGCTGGCCCTGGACCGGCGGCTGGACGGCGACAGCCCGGTGAAGACGGTGGCGGTGGATCTGCGGCGGGGCGGCGAGGTGACTCCGCTGCTCCAGATCACGGACGAGAGCGACGACCGGGTGCTGCTGGCCGCGCCGGACAGCGGGCTGCTGCTGATCCGCTCGAACGCCCCGGGTCACGACCGCCTCGGCTGGGGTGTCCTGGGCAGCCTGCGGCCGGTGCGCTTCCCGGAGTGCCTGCGGCTCGCGGACTGCGCGGTGACGCCGTTCGCCGTACAGCCGGGGCAGGCGCTGATGCCGGAGAACTGCGCGGTGGCACTGCGCATCGACGGGGCGGCGGGCAGCTGGCTGGGCCTGTGGCGGCCCGCGGAGCGGCGGCTGCACCAACTGACCGCGCCATCGGGGTGGCTGGCCGGGGCCGGGCTGTGGACCCCGGAGGGGGTGCTGCGACTGCCGTACGTGACGGGCGCGGTGCCGTGCGGGGTGGCGCGGATGGGCGCGCCACAGGACACCTTCACACCGGATGCGACGGTGACAGCGACGGCCCCGGCGGAGCCCGTGCGGAAGGCGCCTCCCAAGCCGGTCGAGCCGGTCGGGCCGGTCGCCGAACCTGCCGCCGCCGTCTGCAAGCCGGTTCCTTTACAGCAGGCACCGCTCACCGGCCGCCGGGCCCCCGCCAGCCGCGCTTAGCCGCGCTTAGCCACGCCTGAGGCCCAGCACCTCCGTCGCCGCGAAGGTCTCCTTCGGCGGGCGGCCCTCGTAGTACGGCGTGAGCACCTCGTCCAGTTCCGCGAACGTGAACGCCTCCTTCGCCGTGTCGAACTTCGCCGCCACCCTGGGCCGTTCCACGATCGCGACCATGCCGCCGTGCACGACGAGCAGCTGCCCGTTGACGCCGGCCGCCGCCGGGGAGGCGAGATAGCCGACCAGCGGCGCGACATGCTCCGGGGCAAGGGAGTCGAGCCTGCCGTCCCCCTCCCCCGGTTCCTCGATCCCGGCGAAGACGTCCTCGGTCATCCGGGTCCGGGCGCGCGGGCAGATCACATTGGCCGTGACCCCGTACTTGGTCAGGGCGAGCGCGGTGGAGGTGGTGAGGCCGACGATGCCGCCTTTGGCCGCCGCGTAGTTCGGCTGGCCCGCGGCGCCCGCGAGGAACGCCTCCGACGAGGTGTTGACGATACGGCCGTAGACCGGCGCCCCGGCGGCCTTGGAGCGCTCGCGCCAGTGGACCGATGCGAAGTGGGTGGTGTTGAAGTGGCCCTTGAGATGGACGCGGATGACCGAGTCCCACTCGCTCTCGCTCATCGAGAAGACCATCCGGTCACGCAGGATGCCCGCGTTGTTGACGAGGATGTCCAGCTTGCCGTAGCGGGCGACGGCAAGCTGTAGCAGGTCGCGGGCCTGCTCGAAGTCGGAGACGTCGCCCTGGTGGGCCACGGCGGAGCCGCCCGCCGCGCGGATCTCTTCGGCGACCTCCTCCGCCGGGGCTGCCGACTCCTCCCCCGAACCGTCCCGGCCCGGCCGCCCGTAGTCGTTGACGACGACGCCCGCGCCGAGCCGGGCCAGTTCGAGGGCTTCGGCGCGCCCGAGGCCGCGGCCCGCGCCCGTGACGATCGCGGACAGACCGTCGAGTGGCAGTGGCAGTGGCAGAGACAGTGACATCCGGATCCCCTCAGGCTCGTCAGATCTCGATGCAGGTACGCAGCGCCTCACCCGTACGCATCTGGGCGAGCGCGTCATTGATCTCCGTGAGCCGCACCCGGTGCGTGATCAGTCCGGCCAGATCGATCCGGCCGGCGCGCCACAGCGCGATGGCCCGTTCGTATGAGGTGAGCATGTCCCCGCCCCCGTACATCGAGGGCAGGATCCGCTTCTCGTCGAAGAACAGTTCAAACATGTTGAGCTGGAGGAAATCGTCCATGGCGCCCGCGCCGACGACGCACAGGGTGCCGCCGCGCCGGGTCGTCTCGTACGCCGTGCGGGCCGTCGCGGATTTGCCGACGACCTCGAAGACGTAGTCGAAGCCCTCGCCCGCGGTGATGCGCTGCTTGGCGTCGGCCAGCGCGTCGGGCGCGACCGCCTCCGTCGCGCCGAAGCTGAGCGCGGCCTCGCGCCGCGACTCGACCGGGTCCACGGCCACGATCTCCGCCGCGCCCTTGAGCCGCGCGCCCTGGATCGCGGAGATGCCGACGCCGCCACAGCCGATGACGGCGACCGAGGAGCCAGCCGCCACATCGGCGGTGTTGATGGCCGCGCCGAGGCCCGTGGTCACCCCGCAGCCGATCAGCGCGGCGATGTCGAACGGTACGTCGTCCGGGATCGGCACGGCGCAGCCCGCCTCGACCACCATTTCCTCGGCGAAGGTGCCGGTACCCGCGAAGCCGAACACATCGGAAGGGGCGGCGCCGGAGCCGGAGCGTTTGAAGTTGGGGGTCCCGGCGTTCATGAAGCCCGCCAGGCAGAGCTGGGTCTGCCCGCGCTTGCAGGCAGCGCAGCTGCCGCACGCGGGCAGCCAGCACAGCAGCACCCGGTCGCCCGCCCGCATTCCGGTCACGCCGTCGCCCACGTCGATGATCTCGCCCGCGCCCTCGTGCCCGGGGATGAACGGCGCGGGCTGCGGCAGCACACCGCTCATCGCGGAGAGGTCCGAGTGACACAGCCCGGTGGCCCGGACGCGGATCTTGACCTTGCCGGGGCCGAAGCCCACCGCCTCGATGTCGTCGAGTACTTCGAGCTTGTCCTGCCCTGTCTCGTGCAGTACGGCTGCGCGCACGGTGCGGTTCCCTTCAGGAGTGCCTTCAGGTATGTACGACGGTGGTGTCGGTGAGGACCGGCGCGTCGTCTCGCTCGACAGCGGTCACCGCCACCTGGACGCGGCCGGACTCCGGCGAGCCGGTCCACATCCGGATGCGCAGGGTCTCGCCGGGATGGACCACTCCGGCGAAGCGTGTGGTGTACGCGCGGACCCGCGTGACGTCCCCGCCGAGCACCGTGTCCACGACGGCCTTGAGCGCCATGCCGTACGAGCAGAGCCCGTGGAGAATGGGCCGGTCGAAACCGGCGGTCTTGGCGAACTCGGGGTCGGCGTGCAGCGGGTTGAAGTCGCCGGAGAGCCGGTAGAGCAGGGCCTGGTCCTCGCGGATGGCCTTCTCCACGGTCCTGTCCGGGCCGCGGGAGGGCAGTTCGGTCCGTACGGACGGCCCGCGGTCGCCGCCGAAGCCGCCGGCGCCTCGTACGAAGATCTGGGCGTCGCTGGTCCACAGCGGGCCCTCGTCGTCGGCGGCCTCGGTGCGCAGGACGAGGATCGCGGCCTTGCCCTTGTCGTAGACCGCCGCGATCTTGGACGTGGACACGGCCTGGCCCGTGACCGGGATCGGCCGGTGGATCTCGATCCGCTGCCCGCCGTGCAGTACGGACGCCAGGTTGATGTCGAGGCCCGGTCCGCCGATCCCGCCGATGACGCCCTGGCCCGCGCCCGCGACGGTGGCGAAGCTGGGCAGCACATGCAGCCTGGACTCCAGGGTGTAGCGCAGCTCGTCGGGGTCGGTGGCGGGGACGCCCGCGCCGAGGCCGAGGTGGTAGAGCTGGATGTCCTTGTGGTCCCAGCTGATCTCGGCGCTGCGGGGTTCGGCGGCGACGGCCTTTGCCGCGTCGATGGGCATGTGGATGCTGCTCCTTGGGGACCTGGAGGACTGGAAGACCCCGGCGCGGCCGTCCGCACCGTCGGCCGCACCGAGGTCGTACGGGACCGGCCCCGACACGCCTCTGTTCTAGAACGCGTTCTAGCCGATGGCCATTATGTATAACGCAGGCGTCAGGACTTGTGAAGCCTCCTGACGGCATGTCAGGTATGCCCGCCGGGGGTGCGGGTTGCGCCTGCGGCGGGCCTTTCCCCACCCCGGCCCTTCCCGAACTGGGGCTCCGCCCCAGACCCGGTCCTCAATCGCCGGACGGGCTTGAATTGCCGGGCCACCGGCAACCCAAGCCCCGTCGGCGATTGAGGCGCGGGGGTTCGGGGGCAGAGCCCCCGACAAGGACATTTGTCACCGCCGAGTCCGTACACGCGCATCTGCCGGGGCCCTGCGCCCCTCCGTAGCGTCGTCCCCATGCCCCAGAACCCCACGACACAGCCCGACACGCCCGCGGTAAGCCTCGCCGGTACGGCGAAAGCCTTCGGCGCGGTACGTGCCGTCGACTCCGTCGACCTCGACATCCGGCGCGGCGAGACGGTCGCTCTGCTCGGCCGCAACGGCGCGGGCAAGTCGACCGCCATCAGTCTCATGCTCGGCCTGGACACGCCCGACGCCGGTCGCGTGAGCCTCTTCGGCCGCGCCCCCGCGCAGGCGGTCGCCGCCGGGCGGGTCGGCGCGATGCTCCAGGACGGCCGCCCGATTCCCCGGGTGACCGTGCGCGAACTGGTCACCTTCGTGGCGAGCACCTACCCGCGTCCGCTGCCCGTCGCCGAGGCGCTGGAGCTGGCGGGGCTGACCGAGCTCGCGGACCGCCGCGCCGACAAGCTTTCGGGCGGTCAGGTACAGCGGGTGCGCTTCGCCGTCGCGCTGGCCGGGAACCCGGAGCTGATCGTGCTGGACGAGCCGACCGCGGCGCTGGACGTCGAGGCCAGGCATGCCTTCTGGGTGTCCATGCGCATCTACGCCTCACGCGGCAACACGATCCTGTTCTCCACGCACTATCTGGAGGAGGCCGACAGCAATGCCGACCGGATCGTCGTCATCGACCACGGCCGGATCGTCGCCGACGGGAGCGGAGAGCGGATCAAGAGCGCGGTCGGCGGCAGCCTCGTCGCCTTCGACCTGGCGGGGCGCGGCACGGAGGGTCTTGGCCTGCTTCCCGGCGTCAGCTCGGTCGAGATACGCGGGGACCGCGCCCGGCTGCGTACGGACGACTCGGACGCCACGGTCGTCGAACTCGCCCGGCTCGGCGCGATCCGCGGCCTCGAAGTCGCCCCGGCCACGCTGGAGGACGCCTTCCTCGCCCTCACCTCCCGGCCCGCGCCGCTCAAGGAGTCCGTGTGATGCTCGAATACCTCAAGCTCGAAGTGCGCCGGACGTTCCGCGATCCCGGGTTCGTGATCATCGGCATCGGTATGCCGGTGCTGATGTATCTGCTGTTCACCAACCTCGGGGGCGACGGCGGTGACGGGGGCGACGGCGAGGCTGCCGACTGGAAGACCGCGTCGATGGTCGGCATGGCGGCGTACGGAGCCCTCGGTGCCGCCATCTCCACGGGCATGGGCGTCGCGGAGGACAAGACGATCGGCTGGCTGCGGCAACTGAGGATCACCCCGATGACCCCCCGCCAGGTGGTGGCGGGCCGGGCTGCCACCGGCTCAGTGACGGTGCTGCCCGCGATCCTCGCGGTGCTCGCCGCCGGCGGCCTGGTCAACGGTGTGCGGCTGGACGCCTGGCAGTGGCCGGCGCTGGCCCTGCTGCTGTGGATCGGCGCCTTCCCCTTCACCCTCCTCGGAATCGGCAACGGCTACCGTCTGACCGCCCAGACCACGGCCATGGTGAACGTCGCCTGCAATCTGGGGCTCGCCGTGGTCGGCGGTCTGTGGTTCCCGGTCAGCCTGTTCCCGGACTGGCTGCGTTCGCTCTCCTCGCTCACGCCGACGAATCGCTTCGCGGACCTGGGCCTGTCCACGACACAGGGCACGGCCCCCGGTCTGGGGACGGTGACCGTCCTCGCGGCCTGGCTGCTGGTCTTCGGCTCGTACGCTGTGACCTCGTACCGGCGGTCGGCACGGACCGCGTGACGGGAGCGACGATGCGCCGGCAGAACAAGAGGGGCGGCCCGAGAGGGAGCGGCCCCGCCCCCGAAGGCATGGGTCCGCCCAACGGCTTCGCCATGCTGCCGTGGCTGCTGATGGGCATGGGCGCCTTCTCTAATCTCCTCCAGGGCAAGACCCCGAATCCCTGGGTCGGTGGGATCGGCATGGTGGCCTTCAACTCCCTCTATATCCATGTGGTGTTCCGCGCCTTCTACAAGGAAGGGCGGGAAGCGCGCTCCACCCGCTGGGCGCTGGTCGCGCTGACCGCGATCACCTGCGGCCTCGCTATCGGCTACGGCGGCAGCTGGCTGCTCTTCTTCCCGCTGCTCGGCCTGGCTGTCGGATCGGTCCTGCGGGGCAGGCGACTCGGCCCGGTGGGACTGGGCCTGTCCGCTCTTGCCGGGGTCATCGCCGGGGTACGGGACGGCTGGGGCGCCATCAACGTCGCATACGGGACCTTCCTCTCCTGCATGGTGACCGCCTCCATCCTCACTCTGACGGAGACCGTCAAGGAACTCCGCGCGGCACGCGAGGAGTTGGCCCGCTCCGCCGTCGAGAAGGAACGGCTGCGCTTCTCTCGCGATCTGCACGATCTGCTCGGCCACACGCTCTCGGTAATCGTGGTGAAGTCGGAGGCCGCTCGCCGACTCGCCCCCCGGGACATGGGCGCGGCACTCGCCCAGATCACCGACATCGAATCGGTGGGCCGACAGGCCCTCACCGAGATCCGCGAGGCCGTCACCGGCTACCGCGAGGGCAGCCTCGCCGAGGATCTCGACCGGGCGCGCTCGGCGCTCACCGCCGCCGGGATCGAGCCGGTCGTCCGCCAGTCGGGCCCTCCGCTCGAACCTCAGACGGCGACGTTGCTGGGCTGGGTGGTCAGGGAGGCGGTGACCAATGCCGTACGCCACAGTGGCGCGGCGAACTGCGAGATCACGGTGGACGGCACCCATGAGCGGGTCCGCCTGACCATCACGGACAACGGCCGCGGCGCCGCCCCCGCCCCCTCCACAACCGCCGGAACGGGCCTGAAGGGCCTGACCGAACGCCTCGCGGCGGCGGGCGGATCCCTGGAGGCGGGGCCATGGCCACGCGGCGGCTTCCGGGTCAGCGCCGAACTGCCGGTGGACGCGGATCCGGGGCCCGGGTCTCTATAAAACCCGGTCTCTATAAACCAGGGTCTACCAATGCGGGAGGACAAAGTTGTATCCCTGGGCGCTGTGCGCACCGAATGCCGGGCACACACCATCCGTCGGATAGCCCCAATAGAACATGGCGAAACATTTCTCGCAGAAACGCCACCTGTCCTGAGCCGTCGCAGTCGCGGGCACATCATGCGGCAGGACGAAGTTGTAGCCCTGCGCACTGTGCGCACCACCGGCCGGACAGACACCGTCGGTCGGATAGCCCCAGTAATACATCGCAAAGCACTTCTGACAGAAACGCCAGTCCGGCTGAGCCGTCGAAGTCGCGGGCACGCTGTACGGCAGGACGAAGTTGTAGCCCTGCGCACTGTGCGCACCACCGGCCGGACAGACGCCATCGGTCGGATAGCCCCAGTAATACATCGCAAAGCACTTCTGACAGAAACGCCAGCTGCTCTGGGTCGCCTGCACCCCGGAGGGTTTGGCGGCGGCCGGGGTCGCGAACGTACCGGTTGTGAGCCCCACTCCGACCAGACCGGCCGTCACGCCGAGCGCTCTGCCCAGGAAATCCCGCCTGCCCGGCAACTCGATTTCATCCCGCTGAAGCAAATCCCCAGATCTTCTCGGCAACCCCATGGAAAGCCCCTCCCCCGAAAGGTCATCCACGCCCTCCTGGACGCTGCCGAGATAGTCTCGTTCAGGGCTTCCCGAGTCAAGGGGCGGCACGCGGACGGAAGTGGTTATATGCGGGGTTAAGGATTCCGTATCAGAACCTCCGGTTATCAGGGGCATCAGGGTTGTCGGGGAATTGCGTATTCCGGCCGCCTTCCCCCGTCGTATCCTTACACCGTGGAAGAGATGCCCCCGGATCACCGGCCCGCCAAGTCCATTCGTGTACTCCTCGCCGAGGATCAGGGGATGATGCGCGGCGCGCTCGCGCTCCTGCTCGGTCTTGAGCCGGACATCGAGGTGGTCGCCCAAGTCGCCAGGGGCGACGCCATCATGGACGCCGCGCTCATCTCACGGCCGGATGTCGCCCTGCTGGACATCGAACTCCCCGGCCGCAGCGGGCTCGACGCCGCTGCCGAGCTACGGCACGAGGTGCCCGACTGCCGGGTGCTGATCCTCACCACCTTCGGGCGGCCCGGTTATCTGCGGCGCGCGATGGAGGCGGGTGCCGCCGGGTTCCTGGTCAAGGACGGGCCGGTGGAGGAGCTGGCGGCAGCGATCCGGCGGGTGCTGACCGGGGAGCGGGTGATCGACCCGGCGCTGGCGGCGGCGGCGCTGAGCGCGGGGCCCAGCCCGCTCACCGCGCGCGAGCGGGACGTGCTCAATGCCGCCGTGGACGGTGCGACGGTCTCCGACATAGCGGCGACGCTGCACCTGTCCGAGTCGACCGTACGGAACTATCTGTCGTCGGCGATCGGCAAGACGGGCACGCGCAACCGCATGGAGGCGGTGCGGGCCGCCCGTCAACAGGGATGGCTGTGACGGTGGTTGGGCTCGCGGCCCGGGCCGCCCGTCGCCCCGCCTTCCCGCCGCCCGGCTCAGCTCTGGGGGATGGTCGGGATGGCCTCCCCCTCCTGGTTGTGGAACGTGATGATCGGCTGAAGGTTGACCACATTCTCGGGTATGGCCACGATGTAGAACTTGACAGCGTCGACCCCCGGAACGGAGACGAGGCGCGGCCTCGCCTTCTGCCCCTTGCGCCAGTCGACTTCCACGCTGGATCCCCTTGGGGCGATGCCCACTCCCATCGTTCTGTCCACGGGACTGATATGGAGGGAGCCGGTTTGGTGTAGGGAGATCGGGCCCATAGGGAGCGGTTCACGCTTGTCGCCCTCCACGAAAGCAACGGAGAACCACATGTGGGCGAAGGGCTGGCGCGACGGTGCCGGGACGAGCATGTCCTCCGGGAGCTTCGACCACAGATCCCCCCGCTCCCGCGCGAAATCGAGCTGCTTGAACATCACCGTCGCGGTGCCCGGCGCCCCGTAGACCGTGACCTCGATCTTCTTCGTCGTCCCGTTCGGAAGCTTCACTGTGCCCACTGTCCCCGTGACCGGAGTGAACACGCCCGGGGCCGCCGGCTGGGCCGCCACGCCGCCTCGGCTCCCGGTCTCCTCGCCGCCCGTCGCCACCGCCACCGTGAGGCCGCCCGCCGGCAGCAGCACCGCCAGTGCCAGCGCCGTCACCACGCTCCGGCGCCGCAACCTGCGGCGGCGGCCCCCGGCCATCACCGCCGCAGTGGGCACGGGTCCGACCCGCACACCCTCCGCCGCCTCCGCCAAGTCGGCACTCAGCTCCTCAGCGAGTTCCGCCCGCAGCTCTATGTCCAGTTCCACCGTGCTCTGTCCCTCATCTCTCATCCCCAGGTCCCTCGGCTTCCAACAGCGCCCGCCAGCACAGGTATGGCACGTAACTTGGCGAGCCCCTTTGACGCATTGCTCTTCACCGCGCCGACGGAACACCCCATGCACTCCGCCGCCTGCGCCTCGCTCAGGTCCTCCCAGTAGCGCAGGACCACCGCCTCCCGCTGGCGCGGCGGCAGTTGGGCCAGGGCACGCAGCAGCGCCGCCCGGTCGTCGGCCTGCGCCATCCGGTCACCGCGCTCGGGCAGCTCCCGGTCAACGCCGGTGTCGCCGTTCAGCGACAGATACTCCTTGAGCCGCTTACGGTGCTTGCGGGCATGTGCGTTGACCATGACCCGTCTGACGTAGGCGTCCGGATCGTCTGCCGCGCTCACCTTGCGCCAGGACACATAGACCCGCTCCAGTGACGACTGGACCAAGTCTTCTGCCGCGTGCTGCTCGCCCGTTAACAGATATGCCGTACGCAACAGCCTGGGCCAGCGAGCGGTGGCGAATTGCTGGAACTCTTCGTCCAGCGTCTGCTTCTCCCCCATGGGCACCCCCTCACACAATGGAGTCCACGGGACGTCCAAACCGTTGCCTCACCCGCCGACGTGTCTCCCGATTCCAGGGAACGGCCCAGTTCCCGGGCGACGGACCGGTCGGCTACCGGGGCACGCTCAGGACCTGATCCGTCACGGCCTAGCCCGACGGCCCCATGCGACCGGATACTTCAGCCATGGAATTCGTGGTCTTCGCGACCCTCCCCGGGCTCGTCATCCTGCTGACCGTCCTGGCCTTCGTCGATCAACTGCTGCTGCGCGCCGGGCGAGCCGGAGTGCTGCCATGGCGGAACGCGGCCCGGCAGGGCCAGATATCGGCGACCGGGTTCGAGCAACTGCACGCGAGTTTCTCACCGGGCAAGCAGAGCGAGCTCAAAGAGCGGCAGTCGGCGCTCCTCATGCGGGACGACGAGGAAGACGGGGCGCCGCCGAACCGGACGACGGTTGACCTGGACGGCGGGACAGCGGTCGTCCGGATGCCGCAGGAGGGCACATAGGAGGGCGGCCCGGCCAGAGAATTCGTCTGGTCGGGCCGCCCTCCTATGTCCCTGAGTCCCTGAGTCCCTGAGTCCCTCAGACGCTGCCCTGAGTTGCCGCAGCCACGAACGCCGTGAAGGCGGAGGGGGGTGACGGTGAGGGCCGGGCCCTCGGGGTTCTTGGAGTCGCGGACGGCGATACGGCAAGGGCTGGGCCGCGACCTCGACGCAGTCGCCGCCGGTGTCAGAGCAGTACGACGACTTACGCCACCGCACGCCCATCAGATCCTGACTGGTGTCCATAGCGTTCCTCCATTACGCGGGCGATCAGTCCCGCCGAATCCTCCACGGAGAGCGCGGCGGCCTGCAAGTGGTCGTACCGGAGCGAACCGTTCCTAGACACTGAGCGGGAGTGAGTCCTGGTGCCAGGACTGCTGCTCGGTGGCGCTGCCCCGAACGGTGTTGGGCAGGCTGGTCCCCCGC
>NZ_JBIUBL010000052.1:0-28137 GCF_044548015.1 Streptomyces sp. NPDC052236
AGGGGGAGTGCCCCCACCGCCTTGCGACTGCACGCACCAGACACCGCAGGGCCCGCCCTACGGGCGGACGGCGCTACTTCTCAAACACGCCCTAGCCGTCCGTCAGCTCATCGACCACCGCCGCCCAGCAGGCCGCCGCCCGGCCCCAGCAGGCCCGCGGCCCGTGCCCAGCGGTACTTCGCGCCGAGCGCCGCCACCGGCTTCTCCGTCGTGTACGGATACGCCACGACACCCCGCTCGTAGAGGTACTGGCACGCCTCCTCGACCTCGACATCACCCGCCAGCGAAGCCACCACCGGCTTCTCGATGCCGCGCGCCCGGAACTCCTCGACCACCCGCGCCGTCAGCTCCGCGAAAACCATCGGGGGAGTGACGATCGTGTGCCAGTAGCCCAGCACCAGCGCGTGGATCCGCGGATCCTCAAGACCCAGCCGGATCGTCGCCTCGTACGTCGACGGCGGCTCGCCGCCCGTGATGTCGATCGGGTTCCCGGCCGCCCCGAACGGCGGAATGAACGCCTTGAAGGCCGCGTCCAGATCGTCCGGGATCTCCATCAGGGACAGCCCGTTGTCCACGATCGCGTCCGACAGCAGCACCCCGGAGCCGCCCGCGCCCGTGATGATGACGATGTTGTCGCCCTTCGGCGTGGGCAGCACCGGCAGCGCCCGCGCGTACTCCAGCATCTCGTTCAGCCCCGGCGCCCTGATCACACCGGACTGCCGCAGGATGTCCTCGTACACCGCGTCGTCACCCGCCAGCGCGCCCGTGTGCGAGCCCGCCGCCTTCGCGCCCGCGCTCGTCCGGCCCGCCTTCAGCACCACGACAGGCTTCTTCGGTACGGTCGCGCGCGCCGCCTCGACAAACGCACGGCCGTCCTTCAGATCCTCCAAGTGCATCGCGATACAGGTGGTGTTGGGGTCCTCGCTGAACCAGGTCAGCAGATCGTCCTCGTCGAGGTCCGACTTGTTGCCGAGGCCGACGATCGCCGACACACCCGTACGCGTGGTCCGGGCGAAGCCGAGAATCGCCATGCCGATGCCGCCCGACTGCGAGGTCAGCGCCACCCCGCCCTTGACGTCGTACGGGGTGCAGAACGTGGCACACAGGTCCTGCCACGTCGAGTAGTAGCCGTAGATATTGGGTCCCAGCAGCCGTACGCCGTACCGCTCCGCGATCTCCACGATCTCGGCCTGCAGCGCGTGCTCCCCGGTCTCCGCGAAGCCGGACGGAATGAGGACCGCGTTGGGAATCCCCTTGCGTCCCACCTCCTCCAGCGCCGAGGCCACAAACTTGGCGGGGATCGCGAAGACCGCCACATCCACCTCACCGGGAACGTCCGTGACACTCTTGTACGCCTTGCGGCCCACGATGTCATCGGCCCGGGGATTCACCGGGTGGATCTCACCGGAAAAACCACCGTCGATGAGATTGCGCATCACCGAATTGCCGATCTTCCCGGGCTCGTTGGAGGCGCCGATCACGGCGACCGCGGACGGCTCCATCAGCCGGCGCATCGAGGTGAGGATCTCCTCACGGCCATACCTGCGGCGCGCCACCGGAACGGTGTCGGTGAGCAGGATCCGTACATCCGCCGCCATCACCCCGTCCGCCGTCGCGAACACCGGATTGAGATCCACCTCCGCGATGTTCGGGAAGTCGGCGGCCAGTTGGGACACGCGCACCACCACATCCGCGAGCGCGTCCCGATCCACGGCCGCGGCGCCGCGCACCCCGCGCAGGATCTCCGCCGCTCGGATCGATTCGAGCATGTCGAGCGCGTCGGTGTGCGACGCCGGAGCCAGCCGGAAGGTGATGTCCTTCAACACCTCCACCAGCACCCCGCCGAGCCCGAACGCCACCACTTTCCCGAAGGTGGGATCGGTGACGGACCCGACGATGACCTCGGTACCGGCCGGCACCATCTGCTGGACCTGTACGCCCTGGATGCGTGCATCGGGTGCGTACGCACGGGCGTTGGCGACGATCGACGTGAACGCGCTCCGTACGTCCGGCGCCGAGGCGAGTCCCACCCGTACCCCGCCCGCGTCCGTCTTGTGCACGATGTCGGGCGAGACGATCTTCAGTACGACCGGGAAGCCCATCCGGTCCGCGAACGCCACCGCGTCGTCGGCACACTCGGCCAGCGCCTCGGCCGGGACCGGGATGCCATAGGCGTCGGCTATCACCTTGGCCTCGGGGGCGGTGAGCGCGGTGCGGCCCTCGGCGAGCGCCGCGTCCACCACCCCTCGTACAGCAGCCAGGTCATGACGTGGCATCAGATCACCCCACTCGTCTTCAGCAGCCGGAGCTCCTCGTCGCCGAGCCCCAGCTCACCGACGTATATCTCTGCGTTGTGCTCGCCGAGCAGGGGCGAGGTGACCATCTCCACCGGGGAGTCCGAGAGCTTGAGGGGACTGCCGACCGTGGTGAAGGAGCCGCGCTGCGGATGCGCCACCCGCACAACCATCTCGTTCGCGACCAGCGACTCGTCCTCGATGATCTCCTTGGTGGACAGAATCGGCCCGCACGGGATGTTGTGCGCGTTCAGCTGCTCCAGGACCTGCCACTTGGGCAGCGTCGAGGACCACTCCTCGATCAGCTGGAACATCTTCGGCAGCTTCGGCAGGCGTGCCTCCGGCGTCGCCCACTCGGGATCCTCCGCCAGCTCCGGCCGCCCGATCAGATCGGAGAGCGGACGCCAGCCGACCGGCTGCACGATGACGTACACATAGTCGTTCGGCCCGCCCGGCGCGCACTTGACCGCCCAGCCCGGCTGACCACCGCCGGACGCGTTGCCGCTGCGCGGCACCTCGTCACCGAAGTCCTCATTGGGATACTCCGCGAGCGGACCGTGCACGAGCCGCTGCTGATCGCGCAGCTTGACCCGGCACAGATTCAGTACGGCGTGCTGCATGGCGACATTGACGCGCTGGCCGCGCCCGGTGGTCTCCCGCTGGAACAGCGCGGCCAGAATGCCCGCGACCGCGTGGATGCCGGTGCCCGAGTCGCCGATCTGCGCGCCCGTCGCGAGCGGCGGCCCGTCCTCGAAACCCGTGGTCGACATCGAACCGCCCATGGCCTGCGCCACGACCTCGTACGCCTTGAAGTTGGTGTACGGGCCCTCGCCGAAGCCCTTGATCGAGGCGTACACGATCCGCGGGTTGATCTCCTGGATCGTCTCCCAGGTGAACCCCATCCGGTCGACGGCCCCCGGGCCGAAGTTCTCCACCATCACATCGCTGCGCCGGATCAGCTCGGTGAGGATCTCCTTGCCGCGCTCTGTCTTGGTGTTGAGCGTGATGGACCGTTTGTTGCAGTTGAGCATTGTGAAGTAGAGCGAGTCGACGTCGGGGAGATCGCGCAGCTGCTTGCGCGTGATGTCGCCGCTCGGGGCCTCCAGTTTCACCACGTCCGCGCCGAGCCAGCCGAGCAGCTGAGTGGCGGAGGGCCCGGACTGGACATGTGTCATGTCGAGGACACGGATGCCCTCAAGCGCCTTGGTCGCCTTGGTCGCCTTGGTCATGGAAGGGCTCCCTCACTTGTACATGGTCTGGTTCATGGTCCCGGGGGCGTACGCGTCGGGGTCGACCCAGACGTTGATCAGCGAGGGCAGCCCGGACTCCCGGGCGCGGCGCAACGCGGGCGCGATATCGGCCGGGTCGCGCACCTCCTCGCCGTAACCGCCCAGCATCTGGGCGAACTTGTCGTAGTGAACGTCCCCGAGGGTGTTGCCGATCCGCGCGCGCTCCACGCCGTACTTCTGCGCCTGGCCGTAACGGATCTGGTTCATCGAGGAGTTGTTGCCGACGATCCCGACGAAGGGCAGGTTGTAGCGGACGAGGGTCTCGAAGTCCCAGCCGGTCAGCGAGAACGCGCCGTCGCCGAAGAGCGCCACCACCTCCTTGTCCGGGCGCGCCTGCTTGGCGGCGAGGACGAAGGGGACGCCGACGCCGAGCGTGCCGAGCGGGCCCGGGTCCATCCAGTGGCCGGGGGACTTGGGCTGGACGACCTGCCCGGAGAAGGTGACGATGTCGCCGCCGTCGCCGATGTAGATGGAGTCCTCGGTCAGGAAGTCGTTGATCTCGCTGACCAGGCGGTACGGATGGATGGGCGAGGCGTCCGAGCGCAGCTGCGGCAGCCGCTTGTCCAGGGCGGCCTGCTCGGCTGCGCGGAGCTCTTCGAGCCACGCCTTGCGCTGGACGGCACCACCGTTGAGGCGGCCAGAGACGGCTTGGGTGACCGATGCCAGGATCCGTCCGGCGTCACCCACGATCCCGAGGTCGATGTCCCTGTTCTTGCCGACCGTCCGGTAGTCGAGGTCGATCTGGACGACCTTCGCGTCCGGCGACAGCCGCTTGCCGTATCCCATCCGGAAGTCGAAGGGAGTGCCGACGACGACGATGACATCGGCGTTGGAGAAGGCATAGCGGCGGGAGAGCTGGAAGTGGTGCGGATCCCCGGGCGGCAGGGTGCCGCGCCCGGCGCCGTTCATATACGCGGGGACATTCAGCGTCCGTACGAGTTCGATCGCGGCATCGGTGGCCCTGGT
Source organism: Streptomyces sp. NPDC052236 (assembly GCF_044548015.1). Classification (NCBI taxonomy): domain Bacteria; kingdom Bacillati; phylum Actinomycetota; class Actinomycetes; order Kitasatosporales; family Streptomycetaceae; genus Streptomyces; species Streptomyces sp. NPDC052236. The sequence continues at coordinate 4,550 of NZ_JBIUBL010000052.1, forward strand.
CGTCCACACCTGGCTGCCGAGCAGGATCGCGGGCTTCTCCGCGTGCACCAGCAGATCGGCCAGCTTCTCCACGGCCTCCGGGTCGCCGGCGCTCCGCGTCGAGGCCCGGTACTGGCCCTCTTTCGGCACCCGCGCCTTCTCCACCGGCACTTTGGCGTCCAGCACATCGCGCGGGATCTCCAGGAAGGAGGGTCCCGGCGCGCCGTTGTAGCACTCGCGAAAGGCCATCGACACCATGTCGGCGGCGCGCGCCGTGTCCGGAACGGTGGCGGCGAACTTGGTGATGGGAGTCATCATGTCGACATGCGGCAGGTCCTGTAGCGAGCCCATCTTGTGCTGGCTGTGCGCGCCCTGGCCGCCGATGAGCAGCATGGGGGACTCGGCCCGGAAGGCGTTGGCGACACCGGTGACGGCGTCGGTGGTCCCAGGACCGGCCGTGACCACCGCGCAGCCCGGCTTGCCGGTGATCCGGGCGTAGCCGTCGGCGGCGTGGGCGGCGACCTGCTCGTGTCGTACGTCGACGACTTCGATGCCCTCGTCCACGCAGCCGTCGTAGATGTCGATGATGTGGCCGCCGCAGAGGGTGTAGATGACCTCTACACCCTCTGCCTTGAGCGCTTTGGCGACCAGATGACCACCTGAGATGAGCGCTGGGTTGGTGTCGCTGCTGTCGTCGGGCATGGCGAAGTCCTGTCCCTTCGTAGGGGAGTTGAGGTCCGTCCGCGTGCGTGTCCCGGTACATTGCATACAGTCGACGAATACTGTATGAAGCTTGTTATCCCGCATCCGATGGGTGGTGTCCAGGGGGCGTGCGGCACTTTTACGTCAGGAGCTCGCAATGGATCTGTTTGAGCACCAGGCAAGGGAACTCTTCGAGGACTACGGCATATCGGTGCCGAAAGCCGAGGTCACAGACTCGGCGAGGGCGGCACGGGCCGCCGCCGAACGGCTCGGCGGCAGCGTCGTCGTCAAGGCGCAGGTGAAAACCGGCGGACGCGGCAAGGCGGGAGGGGTGAAGCTCGCGGCCGATCCGGCGGCGGCCGAACTGACCGCCCGCCAGATTCTCGGCATGGACATCAAGGGCCACACCGTGCGGAAGGTCATGCTGGCCCAGCCCGTCACCATCGAGAGCGAGTTCTACGTCAGTTACGTCCTCGACCGGGCGGCCGGACGCTTCCTCGCCATCGCCTCGGCGGAGGGCGGCATGGAGATCGAGGAGGTGGCCGCGGCCAGGCCGGAGGCGGTGGCCCGGATCCCGGTCCACCCGGCGGAAGGGGTCACCGAGGCCAAGGCCGCCGACATCGCGAGAGCCGCCGGGCTGCCGCCGGAGACCGTCCCGGTGCTCCGGGCCCTGTGGCAGGTGCTCGTCCGCGAGGACGCGCTGCTGGTCGAGGTCAATCCGCTCGTACGGACGGCGGACGGCGCGATCCTGGCGCTCGACGGCAAGATCACGCTCGATGACAACGCGCTGTTCCGGCAGGCCAGATGGGGCACGGGTGGCACACAGGACCAGGGCGATGGCGTGCACGGCGACCCGCTCGAAGCCGCGGCGGCGGCCAAGGGCCTCAACTACGTCAAGCTCGACGGCCAGGTCGGCGTCATCGGCAACGGCGCGGGCCTGGTCATGTCCACCCTCGACGTGGTCGCCGGCTGCGGCGCCCGCCCCGCCAACTTCCTCGACATCGGGGGAGGGGCCTCCGCCCAGGTGATGGCCGACGGCCTGTCTGTCATCCTGTCCGACCCCGATGTGAACGCCGTACTCGTCAATGTCTTCGGCGGGATCACCGCCTGCGACGCCGTCGCCGACGGCATCGTCCAGGCCCTGGAATCCGTACGGCTGACCAAACCCCTGGTCGTACGGCTCGACGGCAACAGCGCCGCGCGCGGTCGCGCCATCCTCGACGGCCGGGCCCACCCCCTCGTCCAGCAGGCCACGACGATGGACGACGCCGCCCGCCAAGCCGCCGACCTGGCCCGCGCCGGCTACGCCAACTAGAGGAGTCGACATGTCCATCTTTCTCACCAAGGAGAGCAAGATCCTCGTTCAGGGCATGACCGGCTCCGAGGGCATGAAGCACACCCACCGGATGCTCGCCTCCGGCACGGACATCGTCGCGGGCGTCAACCCGCGCAAGGCGGGCAAGGTCGTCGACTTCTACGACCGCTCCGTCCCCGTCTTCGGCACGGTGCGCGAGGCGATGGACGCGACCGGCGCGGACGTCACGGTCGTCTTCGTCCCGCCGGCGTTCGCCAAGGCCGCCGTCATCGAGGCGGCGGACGCCCGTATCGGCCTCGCCGTCGTCATCACCGAGGGCATCCCCGTCCATGACGCGGTCGCCTTCCAGGCGTACGCCGCCGAGCGCGGCACCCGCGTCATCGGCCCCAACTGCCCCGGCCTGATCAGCCCCGGCCAGTCAAACGCGGGCATCATCCCCGCCGACATCGCCACCAAGCCCGGCCGGATCGGACTCGTCTCCAAGTCCGGCACGCTCACCTACCAGCTGATGTACGAGCTGCGCGAGACGGGTTTCTCGTCCGCCGTCGGCATTGGCGGCGACCCGGTCATCGGCACCACCCACATCGACTGCCTCGCCGCCTTCGAGCAGGACCCGGACACCGAGCTCATCGTGCTCATCGGGGAGATCGGCGGCGACGCGGAGGAGCGGGCGGCGGCGTTCATCGCGGACCACATCACCAAGCCCGTCGTCGGATACATCGCGGGCTTCACCGCGCCGGAGGGCAAGACGATGGGCCATGCCGGTGCGATCGTGTCGGGCTCGTCCGGCACCGCGCAGGCGAAGAAGGAGGCACTCGAAGCGGCGGGAGTACGGGTCGGGGGGACCCCGACCGAGACGTCGCGACTGGTGCTCGCCCACCTCGCCCACCTCGCTGCGGTCGCCGCGGCCCACTGAGTCCGAGAGCCTGGTGACACGTCCCCCTCCCCCTCCCGAGCGGAGACCAACCTCATGCCACCCACCCTCGCCCACACTCTCCCCCTGTCCCTGAAACCCGGAACGGCCTGGGCGGACGCCTGGCAGCGCTGTCTCGCCGCGGCCCCCGAGTCCTTCCGCGACGACCGCGTACTGAACCTCTGGTCCGCCCAGTGGCAGGCCGACGGCCGGCCCCTGCCCGCCACCACCCCGGTCGACGGCAGCCCCATCGCGGGCCCGCCGCGCCTGGACGCGGTCACCGCCCAGCAGGCCGTACGCGCCTCACTCGACCAGCACCGCGCCTGGCGGCACATACGCCTGGAGGAGCGCCGTTCCCGCGTCGCCGCCGCCCTCGACGCCCTCACCGAACACCGCGACCTGCTCGCCCTGTTCCTCGTCTGGGAGATCGGCAAACCATGGCGGCTGGCCCAGGCCGATGTCGACCGCGCGATCGACGGAGTGCGCTGGTACGTCGACGGGGCCGCGCCCATGCTCGAAGGCCGCACCCCTCTCCCCGGCCCGGTCTCCAACATCGCCAGCTGGAACTACCCGATGTCCGTGCTGGTCCACGCCATGCTCGTGCAGGCACTGGCCGGAAACGCGGTGATCGCCAAGACCCCGACCGACGGCGGGGTCGCCTGCCTCACCCTGGCCTGCGCGCTGGCCGCGCGCGAGGGCATCCCGATCACCCTGGTCAGCGGCAGCGGCGGGGAACTCTCCGAGGCTCTCGTGCGCTCCCCGGAGATCGGCTGCGTCTCCTTCGTCGGCGGCCGTGACACCGGGGCGCGTATCGCCACCGCCGTCGCCGACCTCGGCAAACGCCACATCCTTGAACAGGAGGGCCTCAACACCTGGGGCATCTGGAACTACACCGACTGGCCTGCCCTCACCGCCGTCATCCCCAAACTCTTCGACTACGGCAAGCAGCGCTGTACGGCGTACCCGCGCTTTGTGGTCCAGCGGAGCGCGTTCGACGCCTTCCTGGCGGCGTATCTGCCCGCCGTACGCTCCATCCGTACGGGCCATCCCCTGGCGGTCGACAACCCGGCCGACCCGCCGCCCGCCCTGGACTTCGGCCCGCTGATCAACGCGGCGAAGGCGAAGGAACTGGCGGACCAGGTGGCCGAGGCGATCGAACGCGGGGCCGTCCCCCTCCACCGGGCCACCCTGGCGGACGGCCGTTTCCTCCCGGGCCAGGACACCTCCGCGTATCTCCCGCCGATCACTCTGCTGGGCCCGCCGCCGTCCTCACCCCTGCACCACGCGGAACCGTTCGGCCCGGTCGACACGATCGTCCTGGTCGACACGGAGGCGGAACTGCTGGCCGCGATGAACGCCTCCAACGGCGCACTGGTCGCCACCCTGTCGACGGACGACCCGGCGACGTACGAGCGGCTGGCCCCCCAGATCCGCGCCTTCAAGACGGGCCACGGCAAACCCCGCTCGCGAGGCGACCGCGACGAGCTCTTCGGCGGCTTCGGGGCGTCGTGGCGGGGCGCTTTCGTCGGCGGCGAACTGCTGATCCGCGCGGTGACGGACGGCCCGGCGGGCGAGCGCCTCCCCGGCAATTTCCCCGACTACCAGCTCAACGCTTAGTGGTCGGCTCCTGAAGTCCTGCGAGGGTTGATCAGGTAGGCGGGCCGGCGGAGGATTGGCCGCGACGGCCACTCCGCCGGCTACCGGCGGGTGGCCGGATCGGCAGTGGTTCCTCGCGATGTCAGTGGGTGCCGGTAGCTTCTTGGCATCTGTGGACGCGAGTTGTCCGCGGATCACCATCGCAGGACGACTACTGAGGGACGCTCATGGAACCGGTCTTCGCGGATTTCTCCACCACTCCGGCCCGCCTGTCGAACGCCGTCGTGGGGTACCACCGGTGCGGGGCGGCACCCTCGCATCTCGCGCTGGGCTCCGACGGATACATCAAGCTCGACTTCGCGATGGACGGACAGGAGGAAGTCGCCGGGGCAGTTCTCACCTTGACGACCCTCGGCGCGAGCGTTCCCATGGACGTCCTGCTCAATGGCAAGGCCGTGGCGGAGGGGCTCACGTTCCCCGGGGCCGACGGACACGACGTTCCCCAGGACAGGGTCCTGTCCCTCCCGGGAGAACTGCTGACGCCGGGCGACAACCTCCTGGAGATACGCAGCCCCGCCGGTGAGGAGGGGCTGCTCCGGCTGACCACCATCACCCTGGACCCCGCCCGAGACAGCGGCCGCGCCCTGCGCGCCATGGCGGCCAGGGCGAGCACCAGGTCGGTCTTCGCGTTCGGTACCGAGCAGCGCCTGGTCAACTCCGCCGTGTGGCAGCCCGCTTCGCGGCTGCTCTTCCACATCGACCGGGGCGACCGGGCGGTTCCCGCGCAGCTCTCCTGGCGCGGGACGGACGGCGCGGAAGCGGCGATAGCCTTCCCGGAGGACATGTCCGGCTTCCACGGTCACTACCGCGCCGCCGACGGCGCGCTCGGCGAGTTCCGCGGCACGCTCACGGACCGCTGGGCCTACCCCGAGGGCACCACGGACGTTCCGCTGCACCGGTTCTCCACCGAGGAGGGACAGGATGGCGACTGGCGTCCCTCCGGTGAGCTGCGACTCCTGCTCGATGACGGCCGGGCGACGCCCGTGGAGCGGGTGTCCTGGAGCGACCGGCGCGGGAACGCGGCCTCGGTCACCCTGTCCGCCGCCGTCGCCACGGCCGACGGTCACGCCGCGACCGGCGAACTGCGAGACATCACCGACACGGTCAGCGATGTCGAGGCGAGTGACGAGTTCGAGGCGGCGGGGGAGGTCGCGCGCAACCTACTCCGCAAGTCCCGGAGCAAGTGGCTGATACACGAGAACACCGCCGACCTGGACTTCACCCTCCAGCGCCCGGCCGCCGTCGCGTCGTACAGGCTGACCTCCGCCAACGACGCCCCGGGCCGCGATCCGCAGGACTGGCACCTCCAGGGCTCGCACGACGGCAGCACGTGGACGACGCTCGACACCCGTACCGGCGAACGCTTCACACGCCGCTTCGAGACGAGGGACTTCCCCTTCGCCAACGCCACCTCTTACCGCCGCTACCGGCTGCGCATCACCGACAACGCGGGCGACTACGAGATCCAGCTCAGCCAGGTCGAGCTCCTCGCCGGCGCCGACAAGGCTCCCGCACTCGCCGCGCCCGACTTCATCGGTTACTACGGGCCGGTCGGAGAGGCCCCCACCGGGTACCGGGGGACGACCGTTCCCGGAGCGGAGTCCGACGCCGCGGGGGAGTGGAAGGAAGGACAGCGGGAGAAGCTGCTCGCCGTGGATCTGACGGATACCGCCCAGGACCTTGACAGCGCCGCCCGCCTCCTCGGGAAGCTGGCGGAGTACCTCCGGACCCCCTGACCCGCGGCCGGGCTCAGCCGGGCAGACCACTCAGCGGAAGGGCGTCGGTCAGCCGCGCGAGCGCGATGGCGAGCGCGGTGAGACCGGCGCCCGAAGGGCCGCCCGGCTCGGACATGTAGAGGTCCCGGCGGATCTCGATCATCAGCGCGCTGACCCGCGGGTCCTTGCCGTAGTACCGCAGGGGCACGTACGTGCCGGCGAAGGGACTGTCGATCCCCGTGCCGCCGAAGCCCGCGAACGCCTTCTCCGCGACCGCGAGCAGTTCCGGGGGTGTGTGGAAGTCATCGGTTCCCAGGCAGATCGGCGGCCGTGGCCCCGCGCCGTGCAACTCGTACGGCAGGGGCTCGGTCGGATACGAGTGCACATCGATGATCACCGCGCGCCCCACGACGGCCAGCCGGTCGGCCACCGCGGCCGTCATCGCCGCCGCGTACGGGTGGAAGTAGCGGTCGATCAACGGCTGGGCGGCCACGTCCGGGTGCCGGAGCCGCTCACGGTGGGTGGTCCGCGTATAGACCGCGCCCATGCCGACCGCGAGCATCTCCTCACGCTCGTCGGGGAACCGCTCGGGGTCGATCACCAGGCGGGAGAGCCCGTTGACGAACCGCCAGGGTGTGACCGTCGCTCCATCGGCGGCGGCAGCGGCCAGTTCGGCGGTGTGGGCGTCGGTGATGTGGTCGAGTTCGATCCGCAGCGCACGGTCGTCGAGCTCGATGCCGCCGCGTACCGCCTCGGGTATCACCCGCGAGGAGTGGGGGACGTGCAGAAGCACCGGAGACCGGCCGGCGCCGGGAAGGAGCCGGAAGGGCTGGGGCGTGCGGTCCATGCGTGGGTCCTTGCTGATCGGCGCGATCGAAACGCCGAAGCCACTGCCCGGCGGGAGTGGTAGCCCTGGGTAGGACTGCCGCTTTGCGCGCTCAGCTCCTGGCGGCGTACCGCACGAAGTCGGCCCAGCCGGTCAGGCCGACGGCGAGATAGGGACGGGTGACGTCCTTCGAGTCGCGGACGAGCATGGTCTGCTCGGCGACAGCGACTTCGACGCACTCGCCGCCTTCGTTCGAGCTGTACGAGCTCTTGAACCAGGAGAGGTCGGCTGCCTCGTGAGTGCGTGCTTCGGGTGTCATTGCGAGTTCAGCAACCTTTCGATCAACGCCAGGGACTCGCGCGGGGTGAGTGCCTGAGACCGGATGCATCCGTACCGTGCTGCCAGGATACGGACCTCTTCCAGGTCGGTGATCAGCCGACTGACGTTCTGCACTTCCACGTAGCCGACCTGCGGCTTTCCTTTCGGAGTCAGCAGCGTGAAGGCCCCACCCATTCCCGCGTGTTCCGGGCAGTCCAGAGGCATGACCTGAAGCTCGACATTGCGCAGTCGGCCCAGCCTTGCGAGCGCCGACAGCTGCTCTTTGTGGATGTTCCATTCACCAATGGGTCGCCGCAGGATGGCCTCTTCGATGACACAACTCACCATCGGCACCGGGCGACCGGTCAGCACCACTTGGCGGGCCATCCGCGCCGACACGCGCTGCTCGATCAACTCGTCGTCGAGAAGTGGCTTGCGCATCGCATAGAGCGCGTTGGCGTGCGCTTTGGTCTGGAATAGGCCAGGGATGTTGTGGTTGCTGTAGTAGCAAAGCTCGGTCGCTTCCGCCTTCTACCTTCGCGTAGTCCTTGAACCACGCCGGGTGCTTCACCCGCGCCCGGGACTTCGCCCTCGCCACGTCCTCCTTCGCCGCCCGCAACAGTCCCCGCCCCCAGCAACTCGTCCGCCGCGTCCAGGAACTCCGCCTGCGGCGTCCTGCGCCCCCGCTCCAGAGACCGGATCAGCTCCTCGCTGTACCCGAGTCGCTCGCCCAGCTCCCGCTGGGTCAGGCCCGCCCGTTCCCGTAGCAGCCGGACCTGGCGGCCGATCACGCGGAACAGGTCCGCCGCGTCTTCGACCTCGTCGTTGTCGTCCGCCGGACCCGTGAGTTCCATGCCTGACCGTCCCGTTCTGCGTCGTACCTGTCGCCGCCGCACCGGTACGTACACACTGTGTACCAGGTCCTCCATGGAAGGTTACGAGGAGTCAGTGCAACCGCAGGCGGTATGACCGAAATGGCACCCCATCGTGTGCACACAGCGCCCAGGCCGCCTTCTGTCCGGCCCGGGGCACGAATCTGGGTCCATGGGTTCGGTGCGGTAGCGGACAGGCCCAGAAGCCGCGGTACCTACGAACTGCCGTATCCAAGCTGACACGCTGGCTCGATATGTGATCGCTCATCGGGAATCTTCAACGCTGGGTAGGGGCGTGTGCCTTCTTCGCGTGGTTGCGGATGCTGGCCGGAGCGCCGACGTACGTGCACGACGGGCATTTCTCCCACGCGCCGACCGTTACGGCGCGTGCGGTCACCGAGTGGCCGGGCCCGTAACCGTGCCCGTGCAGCAACTGGGCGACAGAGGCGCCATAGTCGGCTGCCAGGAGCGCGGCCTCGGCCACCTTGTCATGACCGGGAGCGAAGAAGGAGCCTGCGCCGACCTTGGTGGCGCAGCCGCACCAGCAGGTGCCCGTCGCGGTGAGGTGAGGAAGGTGCTTCGAAGTCATGCGCACAACTTAGTGGTTCGTCTCGCGTCGTCGACCGGGGAATCGACGTGCCGTTTCTCGGGTCGCCGCAGCGCGAGGCTGATGTCGTACCGAGCACGAATTGGTTGCGGTCCTGGCTTCCCACAGAGGTTCCATCGACTCTGCGACAGCATGACGACGCATGAGCAGAGACCGCTATGTCGACTTCATGCGCGCGTGGGCGATCGCCCTGGTGGTGATGGGCCACTGGCTGATCACTGCCTTGGTCCCGGAGCCCGGCGGGGAGATCACCGCACCGGAACTGCTGGCGACCATTCCCTGGACCCAGTGGCTGACTCTGGGGTTCCAGATCATGCCGCTGTTCTTCCTGGCGGGAGGCCATGCTGCGGGTGGCTCCTGGTCGCGGGCCGGTGAGGCGGGTGGTACGGCCGCCGGGTGGGTGGGACGGCGGGCGTTGCGGCTGCTGCTTCCGGCGGCCGTGTACAGCGGGCTGGTGCTACTTGCCATCGGGATCTGCTCGGCTGTCGGCGTGGACCCGGACACCCTCGAGCTGGTGGGGTGGGCGATGGCGATGCAGTTCTGGTTCCTTCCGCTGTATCTGCTCCTCAGTGCCCTGACTCCGCCGCTGCACGCGGCGCACCGGCGCTGGGGACTCCGCGTCCCCGTGGTGATGGGCGCCGCGGCCCTGGCGGCCGACGCGTTGGCGGTGACGGTGCATGCACCGTACGTCGGACTGCTCAACTACCTGCTCGTGTGGGGTGTGGCCTACCAGCTGGGCTTCTGCTGGCACGACGGCCTGCTGACGGGGAGCCGGCTGGTGCCGGTCGCGATGGCTGCGGGCGGGGGACTGGCCTTCGCGGCGCTGATCACGCTCGGGCCGTTCCCGGTGAGCTTGATCCTGGTGACCGGACAGACTCCCAGCAACACCAATCCGCCTTCGTCGGCCATGCTGGCGTGGACGGTGGCTCAGGTCGGCCTGTGTCTGCTCGCCGCGTCGCCGGTACGGCGGCTTTTGGACCGCGAGCGTGTGTGGCGGGCGGTGCGTCCCGTGGGCGGCGCCAGCATGACGCTGTACCTCTGGCACATGCTGCCGGTGCTGGTGGTCGCCGCCGCGTTCTACCTGACCGGGATCGCGCCCGAGCCCGCGTTCGGGTCCGCGGCATGGTGGGGGCTACGGGTGCCGTGGCTGCTGGTGCTCGGCGTCGTCCTGGCCGGCGTTCTACTGGCGCTGCGGCCGTTGGAGCGTCGGCAGGCCCTTCTGTACGAGCGAACCCGGCCGGACGCCGACTTGCGCCGTCCCTGGCCGCTGTGGCTCGGCCTGGCGGCGAGCGTCGCCGCTCTGACCTACTTCGCCATGCGGGGCTTCGCGTACGACGGCCGGTTCCCTGTGCTGCCCGCGGTGAGTCTGGCACTGGGCACGATGCTGGTGATGGCCAACCGACGAACTGCGATGCGCCGAACCCCCGATGAGCCCAAAGACGTCTTGAAGGAAGCGGCCTGACACCATGCCAACGGGAAATCGTGTCCCAGGGACGGGGCTGGGGCATCGCGTTCTCGTCCGGCTACGCCGGAACGCCGGTACCCGCCGCCGTGCATACCGGTACGCTCGCCCACGTACCGCCGTCGCTCCTGGTCAGCACACCCTCACGCGGCCACGCTGAGCGATGTGAAGAGCGAATCCGTACAGATCGACATGGCCCCATCGGTGACACCCACGCCGCAGTTCACGCAGTTGCTGAGTTCCACCCGGCGTGGTGCCCGCCTCGCACGGCTGCTTGCCGTGGAGCAGATCACACAGTGGGGATGGCCCCGGGACGGTGAGTGCGTGGAGGCCGCCGCACTCGTCGTCGCCGAACTGGCCGCGAACGCCGTCACCCACGGACAGCTGCCCGGCCGGAGTTTCCGGCTCAGCCTCGAACTCCCGCAGAAGACTTGTCTGCGGATCGAGGTCTCGGACCCGCGCGGCGAATCTCTCCCTGTCCTGTCCCCGGTGGCCGATGAGGGAGGCCGGGGGCTGCTCATCGTGGATGCCCTCGCCGCCGACTGGGGCGTACGGCCGTATCCGCCGTCCGGGAAGACCATCTGGGCCGAAATCGCCGCCGGCCGCCCGGACTTGGTGGCGGGCTCCGTCGCTTCCCCGGACGACATGCTGCCTAGCGTCTGCACGTAAAGTGCGGTCGAGAGGGTGTTCGGGTTGCCCTGACATGTCGCGAGGTGCGCATCTCGCCGCCCATAGTGCCGTCTCCGCATCCCTGGCCCCGCTCAGTGATCGTGCGCTGCAGGAACTCGTGGACGCGGCCGTGCCCATCGGTTCGGGCATCGGCGGGAAGTCGGCCCTGCTGGAGGTCGCCGGAACCCCGGTCTTCGTCAAGCGGGTGTCCCTCACCGATCGGAGAGGCAACCGGAGAAGCCGGTCCACGGCGAACCTGTTCGACGTTACTGGGCGGCGACCGCTCCGGCGTGCCGAACCCGAGTACGTCCTTTCCCTGTATTGGCTCACCTCTAGCCCGCGGACCGGCAGCGAGTACGACATCGCCCTACGCCTGCTGTCCACCCCGTCGGTGCTGGTCGACCGCGGAGCGACAGGCGGCCCCGCGCCACTGGACGGCTCCGTGGAGGAGTCATTGCTGTCCACAGGCTTGGATCATCCGGACATCGTGTCCTTCGGCGTACGCGGAGTCTCCACCGGATACGCAGGCTGGTCCGGGGTTTCCTACGCGGCGATCTCGCCGGAGCGCAGCCTCACCATCGAGGATCTGGTCTCCTGTGAACTGACCGTTCAGGCCTTGTGGTGCTTCACGCGGCAGATCCAGCAACTGATCGAGGACGGGCAGGACCCCTCCATGCCGGAACGCTACGGCTGGCGCTTCCTTCGGGCCGCGTACTCCCGGCTCACTACGGCACGCGCCCAGGAGACCGCGCAGCACTGCCTCATGCGGGAGGCCATCATGAAGACCAGCGGCTTGGCGGAACGGCTCCGTGCCGCGCAGGACGCGCTGCGCGAGAGCGTCGGCTGAGACGGCAGGAGAGACCGCAGATGGACATCGGGAACGCGGCGCTGGTCGTGATTGACCTGCAGCACGGCTTCGTGAATCACCGCAGCCGCCAGGCCGTCCCCGCGGTCTCAGATCTGGTGGCCCGCTGGTCCGCGGCAGGCAGGCCGGTGGTCTTCACACGCTACTTCAACTATCCCGGCAGTCCGTACGAGCGGTTCTTCCGGTGGAACCGTCTGAAGGGACCGCCCGAGACCGACATCGTCCCGGAACTCGCCGACCACGCCGCCCGCGCGTACGCGACCGTCGACAAGACCGGGTACACGCTGTTCACGCCGGAGGCCGCTGAATTGGTCCGCAAGGCAGGATGGACGGACCTGCTGTTCTGCGGAGTGGCCACCGAAAGCTGCGTACTGAAGTCCGCCGCCGATGCCTTCGAGCACGGCTACGCGCCCTGGATGGTCACCGACGACTGCGCGAGCGACGCCGGACCGGACGTCCACGAGGCCGGGCTGGTCGTGGCACGCCGCCTGATCGGGGAAGGCCAGCTCGTCACTACCAAGCATGTGATGCGGCAACTCTCTGCGCACCACAGGGCCGCGGTGCTGGAATAACGCCATGGCTGCCGCATCGTCCCGTGCTGACGAAACCGACCTGATCGTCATCGGCGGTGGCCCGGCGGGCTGTGCAGCCGCTCGTATGGCCGCGAGCGTCGGCATGCGCTCGGTGCTGATCGAACCCGACGCCCTGTGCCGCAACCTCCACCGCATCCCGGCGCTGAACAACGTCCTCGGCGGCTTCACCAACGGACCGGAACTAGCAGACTCCATCACAGCGGACCTGAAGAGCACGGACCTGTGCCGCATCGCACTCGGCCGCCGCGCCACCGAGATCCGTGCCTTCGACGACCACGTCGCCATCACTCTGGACACCGGCAGCCGCCTGACGGCGCCTTACACAGTCCTGGCCACCGGCGTCGGACCGCTCCAGCCCCGGGACGTCTCCTGGATCACCGCCCCCGACCTCACCCTGCCCCCGCTGTGGGAAGCGGAACCGGACCTTGTCGAAGGCCGGACACTGCTCGTCCTCGGCGGCGACCGCCCGCTGGGCACCTTCCTGCGCGCCCACCCGCAGACTGGCACCCGCCTGCTCGTTCCGTATCCGCCGGGCGACGACTACAAGGTCGAGGAGATCCGAGACGACCCCCGTGTCGTGCTCCTGCCCGTCGACCACCTGACCCTGCGTTCGTCAGACGGACCATCGGCCATGGCCGAGACGGTTGGCCGGGACGGCGGGCGGAGCAGTTGGACGGCCGACGCCGTCTTCCTCAGCATCGGCAGCGCCCCGACCGCCCCGCCCGGAGACCTCGCCCGCGACGCGGCAGGCTACTGCCCGCCCTCCCGCCAGCATCCCCGTGTCATCGTCGCCGGCGACCTGCGCTCGGCCCGATTCCAGCGGATCATGACGGCCATGGGCTCGGGCAGCGAGGGCGCCCTGCGCGCCTACTACGCCCTGCGCGACCTGCCCGCAGGAAATGCCACTGTCCCCTACTAGGGAGTCACTGAACGCAGGCCCATGCATACATGCTGTACGGGCACGGCTGCGGCGCTGACCGGACGGCTGGAGTACCTCCACCGCACCCCACTGACCACCGGATATGCAGGTGAGAGGCGTCCCGATCCCCTGGTATTGTTGTGCGTGTCGCCGCGGGAGACTGCGGCCGACCACCTGGTCCGGGTGGCGGAATGGCAGACGCGCTAGCTTGAGGTGCTAGTGCCCTTTATCGGGCGTGGGGGTTCAAGTCCCCCCTCGGACACCAGCAGAGACCCCAGTTGGTCTGGGGTTTTTTCTGTTTCCCGGGCTGTGGCGTGACCGACCACGTGACTAAAAGCCGAGCGATTCTCCTGGTCAGACCAGGGATGACAGGCCGATCCGGCTGGCGCTCGAAGCGGCCAGCTTCTTCGCTCCCTCAGCGCGACGCCTGCCGTACCGTGCCATGGTGTAGCTCGGCGAGTGGTGCCGGGCGTTGGCCGAGACCTCAGGCGTTGGCTCTGGCACGGGAGATCAAGACCGCCGCGCCGAACCAGCCTGTTGTCCTGACCGTGGTCGAGATGAAGCGACTGGTCCGAAACGCGGCAGAACTCATGACGTAGTCCTCCACCCTGCAAGCGGACGGCATCCAACTGGAACTCGTCCCCGGTCTCTTGCCGGGGGTGTATGACCCGAACGGGGCGGGTGCCATCGTGTTCGCCGTCTTGGCCGTGGCCGCAGAGGGGGAGCGGGAGGGCATCCGGGCGAAGATGTTGGAAGGGTTGGACACTGCGGCCCGCAAGGGCAACCACGGGGACGCCCGTCCGTGGTGGACGACGACAAGCTAGCTGTGGCCCGTGCCAGGCACGCCAAGGGAGAGCGTCACGGCCATTGCCAAGGCCCCGGGGGATCTCCCGCACCACCCCCCTTGTACCGGCACATCGGTGAGAGCGCCTGAGACGGGCGCACAGCGACGCAGTCAGGCGCTGACCTCGGAGTGCACCGGGACGGGCGGGCGCACTCCGGTGAGGGCTTCGGCATGGGCAACGTGGTGGGGCGCAAGGTCTGGGTACCAGCCACGGGCTACGGCTTGCAGCATCTCCGCCAAGGCGGTGAGCTCCCCGATTCGGCCGGCAGGGGTGTCGAGGATCGGCGCGAACTCCTTGCGGATGCGGGCAGCAACATCGGGAACAAGCAAGCTGTTGGCGTGGAGGAGCCCCGCGTCATAGCCGAAGGGCACCAGCCCCCACCGCTCCCAGTCCAGCAGGGTCAGGGGCATGGCCGTGAGGTTGCCCCAGTGCAGGTCACCGTGACCGGTCACCCGCTCAATCTTGGCAGGGGCGGGGGCGCCTAGGAACTGGGGAAGGCAGCACCCCATCAACATGCTCGGCCGGTACTCCTTCGAGCTCCCCGAACCGGTTGCCGAGGATCAGTGGCGAAGTCAGCCCCGGGTCGGGATCCGATCAGCGGCAGCGGCACCGGCACCGGCTGCGAACCGGCTGTGGGCCGCCAGCACATGGTCGCGTGTCGTGGTGTTGCCCAGGTGGCCCGCGTCTTCGACGACAATCATCTCGGCGTCGGGCCAGGTACGGGCCAGCTCCCAGGCCGTATCGAGAGGGCCGCCCAGGTCCAGTCGGCCGTGGATCAGGACGCCCGGTATGCCGGCCAGACGGTCCGCGTTGCGGATCAGCGCGCCCCCTTCCAGCCACGCGCCGTGGGAGAAGTAGTGCGAGCAGATGCGCACCAGCGCGAGCTGGGCCGAGGGGGGCCGGTCGCCGTAGGGGCGGGAGGTGCCTTTCGTCTCCCCTGACAGGACCGCGTCCTCCCAGGCGCACCAGTCAGCCGTCGCCTTCTCGCGTACTGCGGCGTCAGGGTGCTCCATCAGCTGTGCGTAAGCCCCGACGATGTCCCCGTCGCGGGGCGTGCCCGGGGCGCCCGCGAGGAAGCGTTCCCACTGCTCGGGGAAGAACCGGCCGACGCCTCGGTAGAGCCAGTCGATTTCCGAGCGCCGGGTGGTGGTGACACTGGAGATGACGATCTCCGACACTCGTTCGGGGTGCTGTTCGGCGTAGGCCAGGATGAGCGTGGAACCCCACGAGCCGCCGTGCAACAGCCAGCAGTCGATGCCCAGATGCTGCCGAAGCCGCTCCATGTCGGCAATGAGATGTCCCGTGGTGTTGTGCCGCATGTCCGCTGTGGGATCGCCGGCATGCGGAGTGCTGCGGCCGCAGCCACGCTGGTCGAACAGGACGACGCGATACCGGTCCGGATCGAAGTACCGGCGCACATAGGTGCTGCACCCCGAGCCCGGTCCGCCGGGTACGACAAGGGCAGGCTTGCCTTTCGGGTTGCCGCAGACCTCCCAGTACACGAGGTTGCCGTCACCTACATCAAGCATTCCCTTGTCGTACGGCTCGATCGGCGGAAACAGCTCACTCATGCGCGGACTTCCTCACCTCGAATACAACAGTGCTGTTACATTACGTCATATGCCTTCCACCCCTCCCGGTCCTGAGCTTCTGGGCACACGGCTACGCCGTCTTCTGGATCTTCTGGACGGCGATGTCGCGGCCGTCTACGAGGATCTTGGCCTGCATGGATTCCGCCCCCGGTTCACCCCGGTCGTCCGGGCACTGGCCGCTGCGGGCCCGGCCTCCATCCGGGATTTGGCCCGGGCCATTGGCGTCACCCATTCCGCCGCGAGCCAGACCGTGGCTCAGATGGCCAAAGAGAACCTCGTCCATCTCGCTCCCGGCGCGGACGCACGGCAGCGCATCGTCCACCTGACCGCCAAAGCTGAGTCGCTGCTGCCGACGCTGGACGCCGAATGGGCCGCCACCACAGCAGCGGCCACCGAGTTCGAAGCGGAACTCTCGTTCCCCCTGAGTCGACTCGTGACCGAGGCACTCGACGCCTTGCACCAACGCCCGATGCACCAGCGGATCACCGATGCCGCGCCGCATCTGCGTCCTGTTCCCGGCCAGTGCGCCTCAAGTAGCCGAAAGCCGGGATGACTTGTCTGTACGTTGAACCGGGAGCGAGCAGCGTAGGGACGGACTGTATGGCAACGGCACAGTCGGCTCGATGGCACCGACTGGCTGTGCTCGCGGCCCTGATGCTGGCCGCGTTCACTTTCAACACCACGGAGAATCTGCCGATCGGCCTGCTCAAGCTCATCTCGGCCGACTTTCAGGTGTCGCTCTCGGCGGTGGGCTATCTGGTCACCGTCTACGGGCTGACCGTCGCCGTGGTTTCCCTGCCGATCGCGCACGCCACACGGTCCGTGCCCCGCCGCCATGTGCTCACCGTGCTCCTGGCCGCGCTCGTCCTGTCCAGCCTGGTATCGGCGCTGGGTTCCTCCTACGGCCTGCTCATGGTCGCCCGGCTGGTGACCGCGCTTGCCCAGGCGCTGTTCTGGGCGGTGATGGGACCGGTGGCCGTTGGGCTGTTCTCGCCTGACGTCCGTGGGCGGGTGATCGGCGTGCTGTCGGTGGCCGGTTCTTTGGCCCTGGTACTCGGTGTCCCCGTCGGCACATGGCTGGGCCGGCGCAGCACGTGGGAGGTCCCTCTTGTCGTGCTGGCCGGCCTCGGACTGGTCTCCCTCGTCACGATCGCTGTTCTGCTGCCGCCGTCGCGCCCGGAGGAGGGGCACGCCGCTTACGGCTCGGCACCCGACAAGGCCCGATTCGGGATCGTGCTCGCGGTCACCGCCCTGTCCGTCACGGGCGCGTTCGCGGGCTATACGTACATCGTGGAGTTCCTGGGCAACGTGAGCGGCTTCTCCGACACCTCGGTCAGCGCCCTGCTGATGGTCTCCGGCATCGCGGGCGTGGTCGGTGTGACGCTCGCGGGTCCGCTCCTGGACCGCTACCCGCTCGGCACACTCGTCGTCCCGGTGGCCACCCAGGCGATCGGCATGCTGGGGTTGTACGCCGCCGGTACCGTCCAGGCCGGAGCAGTCGCGTGCCTGGCGCTGCTGGGAGGCTCGCTCGGTCCGGTATTCATGGCCACGCAGAATCAGATGCTGCGCTTCGCGCCCGGCCGCACCGAGATCGCGCTGGCGGCCAACTCTGGTGCCTTCAACGCCGGGGTCGCGGCCGGGTCACTGCTCGGTGGCATGGTTCTGTCCGCTGTGGACGTGCGGGGTACGTTCCTCGTCGGCGGGGTGCTGACCGGCGCGGCGTTGGCGGTGCTGCTCACCGAGCGGTTGTTGCCGCCCGCCGCGGCACGGTGTCATCCAGCGCCTCCCGGCTCTGCCACCCCGACGTCACGTCGTCATCACCGGAACCCGGCAGCAGAGGAAAGAGGGAAGTGGCCGCGCACGGGTGAGTGAGTTCGGTCACCACGTAACTGCGCTCGCCCTTCTGCCAGTTGGGAACCGCACTCTGCACAGTGCATATCCTGCTCGGGGCAGCCTGCGTGCCCAGCGAGACCATGGCACACTGCTTCGGGCCGGTGTTCGAGGAGGGAGCCGACGTGAGTGAACCGCGGTCTGCCCCGACCGTGCTCCAGATGGTTCTCGGCAGGCGACTGCAGGACTTACGGACGGCTGCCGACCTGACGGCGCAGCAGGTCGGAAAGCGACTGCGCCAGTCGTACACCACGGTCACCCGGATGGAGCGCGCCGAGGTCCAGTTGAAGTGGGCCACGGTCAAGGCGCTGCTGGAGATCTACGGGGTGGCCAAGGACGAGGCCGAGGAATTCCTCGCGCTGACGGAGAAGGCCAACATCTCCGGCTGGTGGCAGGGCTACCGCGATGTCCTGCCGAACTGGTTTGGCGTACACGTCAGCCTGGAGACATCGGCGACCCACATCCGGACCTACGAACCGCATGTCGTACCCGGGCTGCTGCAGACCGCGGACTACGCCCGCGGTGTCCTGCGACTGGGCGTCCCTCACGTATCAGAGGCCATCCTGGAACGGCGCGTGGAACTGCGCATGCAACGCCAGGCGCTGCTCAGTCGCCCCGAGCCCGATCCGCCGCTGTTGTGGGTGGTCATGGACGAGACGGTGCTGCGGCGCTCCGTTGGCCCTCCAGAGATCATGAGCGCCCAGATCGACCGCCTGCTTGAGGCGTCAGAGCTGCCGAACGTCACTCTCCAGGTGTCCGCGTTCGGAGCCGGACTACACCCGGGCGCCTTCGCCCCCTTCACCCTCTTTCGGTTCCAGATACCGGAATTGCCGGACGTCGTCGGCAACGACAGTCTCAGCACCGCGCACTACAGCGAAGACCGCGAGGAAGTCGCCCTCTACCGGGAGGTCATGGACCGGATGAGTATCCAAGCGATGCCGAAGGAACGCACCAGGGATCTCCTTTGTGATGTCCGCAAGGAGCTGAACCAATGAGCCACGTCACCAATGCCGACACCGATATGGGCGCGGAAGAGTGGCACAAGCCGTGGAGCGGCAGCAACGCCGGAAACTGCGTCGAAGTGAAGCGACTCGGCGATGGCCGAGTGGCCATGAGGCAGTCCGCCGACCCTGACGGACCGGCCCTGATCTGCACAGACGGCGAGATCACTGAATTCATCAAGGGTGTCAAATCCGGTGCGGCAGACTTCCTGCTCACCTGAACGAATGGCCACAGAGGAGAATTGAATTGACTGACGTCGGATTCGGCGCGGACGAGATCGACACCACCAAGCCGCATTCGGCTCGCGTGTACGATGCCTTCCTCGGTGGCAAGGACAACTATCCCGTCGACTGGAATTTCGCCGAGCAGGTGGCCTCCCAGTTTCCCGGCATCCGGGCTGCCGCACAGACCAACCGCGCCTTCATGCACCGAGCTTCCGGGCTGCTTGCCGACCGGGGCATCCGTCAGTTCCTCGACATCGGAACCGGCATACCCACCGAACCAAATCTTCACCAAGTCGTCCAGAAAATCGAGCCCGCCGCCCGTGTGGTGTATGTCGACAATGATCCCATCGTGCTGAGGCACGCGGAAGCTCTTCTGCGGGGAACCGTGGAAGGCTGCACCGCGTACGTTCATGCCGACTTCAGGGACCCCGCGAAGATAATCTCCGCCGCGCGGGAACACCTTGACTTCGAAAAGCCGATCGCCCTCTCCTTGGTGGCCCTCCTGCACTTCGTCCCGGACGAGTACAAGCCGCATGAGATTGTCCGGGATCTGCTGGAGCCGCTGGCGTCCGGGAGTTACCTGGTGCTTTCGCATGTCACAGGTGATTTCGAGCCGGAAGTATGGGATCGCATCGTCGGGATGTACCGCAACGCCGGTACGGCCGCACAGGTGCGGTCGCGCGGCGAGGTCGCCACGTTCTTCGAGGGGCTCGAACTCATTGACCCGGGCGTTGAAATGGTGAGGCACTGGTACCCCCAAGAGGATCAGACGCACGGTCATGACGGTCAGGTCCCGTTGTATGTAGGAGTCGCACGCAAGACATGACGAACGACTCCGGCTGTGGCCGGTGGCACCGGCGGCGGGTCAGTTCTCCCGGCCTCCGCCGCGGATGATGTCGAGCGCGGGGCGAGGAGCCCGTCCGAGCAGTTCGCGGAGCTCACTGCCTATGCGGTCCATGAATCCGGCCGCGATGGTGGAGCAGGTGCCGACCAGCATCGGGACCTGGAAGGGCTCCGCGCCGGAGCCGGCGATGTGCGCGCGGGCCTGAGCCAGGGTCACGGGAGCGTACATGACGTGCGGGCCGTAGGCCTCTGCCAGGTCGGCGCCTCCGATGGCCTCCTCGCCCACGAGCTCGTACACGCGGTTCGCATGGAGGGGAGCCTCGGTGACGACCCGGACCGCCGCATCGGCGAGGTCCGCCCGCGCCACCGCGGCCAGCCGGCCGTCGCCCAGCGGGGCGGTCACCCTGCCGTCCTGCGACGGCGTCGCCAGAAAGGCCAGCAGCTCCGCGTAGAGGCCGTTGCGCAGGATCGTCCAGCCGGCTGTGGACCGGCGCAGCCGCCGCTCGGTCCAGCGGTGGGGGAGGGCGTACGGGAGATGGTCGCCGTCAGCGCTCAGGCTCGTGTACACGATGTGGCCCACACCGGCCTTCTCCGCCGCGTCGATGGCGGCGCTGTGGCGGGCGATGACGGTGTCGTCCTCCCCGTAACCGGCGGAGATCAGCAGGAGTACGTCCACGCCGGTGAAACCCTCGGTGAGGGTGCGCGGCTCGTCGAAGTCGACGGTACGGACGGGCAGCGGGCCCCGGACGCGCTCGGGGTCGCGCGTTCCGAGGACCACATCGTCGCGGCCGGACAGCCGCTCGGCTATGAGCGCGCCCAGGGCGCCGGTAGCACCGGTAACCAGAATCAACGGAATCTCTCCCCGCAGTAGGTAGGTTCTCTTGGGTAACCAGGACCATGCTGCGGGTTTGCAACGCAGGGCATAAGGAGGCACTTTGATGTCAGTGGGGCACACGGCGGTAACCACCGAGCCCGTTGTCCGCTGCGGCGAGGAACATGAGGACTGCGGAATCCGCGATGTCCTCGACCGGATCGGGGACAAATGGTCCGTGCTCGTCGTGGTGGAGCTGGCGCAGGGCGTACGGCGGTTCCGACAGCTGCAGCGCGCAGTCCCCGGGATCTCGCAACGGATGCTGACCCTCACCGTGCGGCGGCTGGAGCGCGACGGACTGGTCACGAGAACCGTCCATCCGACGATTCCGCCGCAGGTCGAGTACGCGCTGACCCCGACAGGCGACAGCCTGACCCACCTGGTGAAGGCGCTCGCCGACTGGTCGGCGGAGCACCGCGACACCATCGCGCGGGCGCGTCAGGAGTGGGACAGCGCCAACCCCGACTCGGGGATCCGCTGACGCGCAGCGCAGGCGAAGGGCGTGCGGAGCCCGTCGCCGGGCCGGGCCGCGCCGGGCCGCGCCGGGCCGCTTCCGTGGCCCGACCCGGCGACGCGCTTCGTCGCTGATGGGGCCGGTCCTCAGGCCAGCGCGGCGAAGGTCTCCACGGCCTGGGTCTTGCCCGTGACGACGATGACGTCACCCTGCTCGACCACGGTCTCGGGGGTCGCGTACGTGAAGTCCTCGCCGGGGCGCTTGATGCCGACGACTGTGACGCCGTACTTGCTGCGTACCAGGGACTGGCCGAGTGCGATGCCGGTGACGATATCCGGAGCGACGGTTTTCACCAGGGCGTAGTCGTCGTCGAATTCGATGAAGTCCAGCATCCGCCCGGTGACCAGGTGGGCGACGCGCTCGCCCATCTCGTGCTCGGGGAGTACGACATGGTGGGCGCCGAGGCGTTCGAGGATCTGGCCGTGCTGGCGGCTGATGGCCTTGGCCCAGATATTGGGGACGTTGGCCTCCAGCAGGTTGGAGGTGACCAGGATGCTGGCCTCGATGTCGGTGCCGATCCCGACCACGGCGCTCGTGAACTCGGTGACACCGAGCTGCGCGAGGACATCCGGATCGGTGCAGTCGGCGACCGCGGAGTGGGTCAGGGAGTCGCTGTACCGCTGGACCAGCCGGGCATCGGTGTCGATGCCCAGGACATCCCAGCCCCGCTGCATCAGTTCATTGGCCAGCGAGCTGCCGAACCGGCCGAGTCCGATGACGGCGACACGCTGATCACTCAGCTGGGCATGCTCCGCGGCAAGCCGCTTGCGGCGGCGTCGGCGCAGAGAATGCAGGTAGTTACCCAATGACAGGTCGCTCCTCGGGTAGCTGATAGCGGCGTGTGCGCTCGCGCAGGGCGAGTGCGGACACCAGAGTGATGGGGCCGAGTCGGCCGATGAACATCAACAGGATCAGGATGAACTGGCCCGACGCAGGCAGATCCGCGGTGAGGCCGGTGGACAGGCCCACCGTGGAAAAGGCCGAGACGACTTCGAAGAGTACCGCTTCCAAGGATGCCTGAGTGGTGGCCAGCAGCGCGAGGGTGCTGGCCATGACCAGGCCGACACCCAGCAGCGCCACGGTGAGGGCCTGGCGCAGCACGTCCGGGGCCAGCCGCCGTCCCATGACAGCGGCGTTGGGTTCACCGCGCACCTCGGCGAGTATGGCGGCGGCGAGCACCGCGAAGGTGGTGACCTTGATGCCGCCCGCCGTGCCCGCGCTGCCGCCGCCGATGAACATCAGCATGCAGCTCATCAGCAGCGTAGAGGCGTTCAGGGCGTCTATGTCGAGGACGTTGAACCCGGCGGAGCGGGTCATCGCGGAGAAGAAGAAGCCGTTGAGGATCTTCTCGTGCCAGTCGAAGGCGCCGAGTGTGTCCTTGTTCGTCCACTCCAGCAGGCAGGTCAGCAGCGTGCCCGTTACCAGCAGCGCCGCGGTGGTGACCAGGGTGAGCTTGCTGTGCAGGGTCCAGTTGCGGCGGCCTGTCGTACGGCGACGCTGTCGGTGCCGCAACATCTCCAGCAGCACGGGGAAGCCGAGCCCGCCCAGGATCACCGCGACGGCGATGGGCAGTGTCACCCACGGGTCCTGGGCGTAGCGGATCAGGTTGTCGGCGTGCAGCCCGAAGCCCGCGTTGTTGAAGGCGGACACCGCGTGGAAGAAGCCCAGATACGCCGCGTCACCCACGTCCTCGTTGTATCCGAACCGGAAACGCAGCGCGAGGAACGCGCCGACGGCCAGTTCCACGCTCAGCGTCGTCCCGGCGACGCCGAGCAGCACCCGGCGTACATCACCGATGCCGAGGCTCTTCGTCTCCGCCTGAGCGGTCAGCTGCAACCGCAGGCGCAGCCGGCCGGAGACCAGCAGCGCCAGCAGCGAGGCCATGGTCATGATCCCGAAGCCGCCCACCTGGATGAGCGCGAGGATCACGCCCTCGCCGAAGCCGCTCCAGTGAGTGCTGGTGTCGACGACGGCCAGGCCGGTCACACACACCGCGGAGGTGGACGTGAAGAGCGCGGTGAGGAGAGTGGTGGAGCTCCCTTGCTCGGTAGCCATGGGCAGCGCCAGCAACCCGGTGCCGAGGGCGATCACGGCGGCGAAAGCGACCACGACGGTACGGGCCGGGTGGGCCGCGAACACCGAACGCCAGACACGCTGTGCAGAGAATGCGGGGACCGCAGGGGCCGTCGATGGCTTGTTGCCCATTGATGTCAGGCGTCGATGATGATGGGGATGATGAGGGGTTTGCGGCGGTGTGTGCGGAAGGCCCATGAGGCTACGGCGCGGGCGATCAGCTGTTCCAGTTGGTGGGCGTCGCCGACGCCTTCTTCGGCGGCTTTGGCGAGGGTCTTCTCGATGACGGGGATGACGGGCTCGAAGGTGGTGTCGTCGTGGAC
>NZ_JBIUBL010000053.1:0-26850 GCF_044548015.1 Streptomyces sp. NPDC052236
GCGGGAGACCAGCCTGCCCAACACCGTTCGGGGCAGCGCCACCGAGCAGCAGTCCTGGCACCAGGACTCACTCCCGCTCAGTGTCTAGGAACGGTCTAAGGGCACGGCGCAGGGCGGAGGTTCCGGTTCGTCGGCCGAGCACACCGACGACATCTCGGTCGGTGTGAAGCCGGATGCGAAGGCGGTGAAGCTGCTGCCCGCGGCGGTGAAGGCCAAGGGCACGATCTCGGTGGCCATGGACCTGACCAGCCCGCCCACCACGTTCATGGCATCGGACAACAAGACGCCGATCGGGTTCAACCCGGACATGGCCCGGTTGATCGCCGCCAACCTCGGCCTGAAGCTGCAGTTCAACAACATCAAGTTCGACACCATCATCACCGGACTGCAGGCCGGCCGGTACGACTTCACGGCGTCCACCATGGGTGCCACCAAGGACCGGCTGAAGGTGCTCGACATGGTCGACTACTTCAAGGCCGGGACCGGAGTGTCCGTCCCCTACGGAAATCCCCAGGGGCTGAGCACGCACACGCTGTGCGGGCACCGTGTCGGTGTCCAGTCCGGCAGCACCGCGGAACTGCAGTGGCTGCCCCAGCTGTCCAAGCAGGACTGTACGAGCAAGGGCAAGCCGGCCATCGAGGCGGTGAGCCTGCCCAGCGTGAACGACGCTCTCACCCAGCTTGTGTCCAAGCGGATCGACGCGGTGATGTACGACTTCACCGGGCTTCAGTGGGCGGCCACGCAGTAGCCGAAGACGTTCGACGTCCTCAAGCCCCTGGTGGCCACCAAGACGGTGACCGTCGCGCTGAAGAAGGACTCGCCGCTGACCCCCGCGGTGAAGGCTGCCATCCAGTCGATCATCGACAGCCCCAAGTACGCCGAGGCGCTGGGCCGCTGGGGTTTCCAGGATCTCGGGATCAAGACCGCGGCCATGGATGAGTAAATCCACGGCTCGAACCTCCCGTCCTTCGTTCGCCCCTCCCTGACCTGCGTATTCTCCAGGTATCCACCATGAAGCTAAATCGCACAAACGTGCGAGAAGGTAGGGGGTGCGGATCGATCGCCAAGGGATGCAGTGGGATGCGGCTGGCGAACGTCGGATGGGGACTGGGCTGTCGGTGGTCACTGCCAGGATGGCTCGCGTGCCGATCAACGAAGTGACCCGTCACGCCGTGACAGAAGCGCATCGAGCAGGCCCTCGACGGGCCGGCCGGGCCTTCAGCCGGTGGCACGACATGGTCTGGAACGCCATGCCGCTGCGGCGCGGCAAAACACAAGCCAAGCCATAGGAAAGACTGGCTGTGTGCCGTGCGGGACTGGTGTCGCCTTTGGGGTCAGATGCCAAGCATGGTGTTGAGGTCGTCCAGGGACTTCACCGTCACGTAGTCGTAGCCGTGGGTCACCGGATCGCAGCCACGGTCCAGCAGGACCAGATTGCGGAAGCCCATGTCGTGCATCGACTGGTGGTCGTAACGGGTGTGCGAGGCGACGTGCACGAAGTCGTCGGGGGAGGCGTCGAGCTGGTCGAGCATGTACTCAAACGCGGCGTAGCGGGGCTTGTAGTAGCCGGCCTGCTCCGCGGTGAAGACCGCATGGAAGTCCGCCCCGAGCCGGGGCACGCTCTCGGCGAGGAAGGAGTCGTCCGCGTTGGAGAGAATCACCAGCTTGTAGTGCTCGCCCATCTTCTTCAGCGGCTCCACCACGTCCGGGTGGGGCCCCCAGCTCCGGATGCCGTCGGCGAACCGCTTGCCCGCGTCCGGCGCCGCCTTCACACCCCACTTGCGGCAGACCCGCTCGAAGGAGTCCTGCAGCACCTGCTCGTACGGGTAATACTCGCCGCGGACCTGGTCGTAGCGGTAGCCGCGGAACTCCCGGACGAACTGGTCCCACTGCTCGGCGGGAATCTGGTCGCCGACGAGCTCGTACGTGATCGGGTTCATCGGCCACTCGATCAACGTGCCGTAGCAGTCGAACGAGACGTACTTCGGGCGGAACTGCAACGAGGGAATCCTGTTCATGAAGGAGCCCCGATCCTTCTCTGCGGGAATTGGATAGGGTGTTCGAGTTTTTCAGGCATGCCCATGACGGACCTACCGGAGTTGGGCGATGACGTCGTCCAGGCTTACGGCCAAGGCGTGCTCGACATTGATCCAGTCGTCCTTGGCGTGGCCGAGGAGATACTCGCGCCGTTCGGGTGCGCGCTCCGCTCGCCAGTTGGTGAGGAGCGCGCGCAGTGTGAGTCGTGCCAGTGCGGCAATCGGGAGCAGCGGAAGTTCCGAGTCCTTGATGGGCCGCGTGCGTTGGTAGCCGGCGACGAAAGCGCAGGCCTCCCGCCAGGGATGATCCGGCGTC
This sequence comes from Streptomyces sp. NPDC052236, assembly GCF_044548015.1. Taxonomy (NCBI): domain Bacteria; kingdom Bacillati; phylum Actinomycetota; class Actinomycetes; order Kitasatosporales; family Streptomycetaceae; genus Streptomyces; species Streptomyces sp. NPDC052236. The sequence goes on from NZ_JBIUBL010000053.1 coordinate 2,353, forward strand.
CTGGCGAGCAGGTTCGCCATGGGAACGGCGGGGTCGAAGATCACCGCACTGCGCACCGTGTCGCCGAAGTCGATGACGCCGGTGATGAAGTGTTCGCTCTTCGGATCCACCACGACGTTGTAGGGGCTGAAGTCCCCGTGGATCACCTGTGCTTCGAGATCGCTCAGCCTCGGGACGACGTTTTCGCCGAAGAGCCGGAAGACCATTTCAGCCAACTGACGGTGCTCGGGGTTCGGAGTGTGCTCGACCAGTTCGGTCAGCTGGTGGAAGTGCCGGATGTCCCAGGCCAGACCTCGTCGGTCCGCCGGATGCGTGAACGTCCTGAGCGCCACGTCGACTCGCCCCAGCATCTCGCCCGCCTTGGCGAGCCGCTCGGCGTCCGGGCTCGCCTTGGCCATGATCTGGCCTTCGACGAAGTCGAACACCCGCAGGAGCCGAGGCCTGCCGTCGTTCAGCCTGATCGTGACATGGTCGTCTCCGTCGGCGGTCAGCTTCACCCGCTGGACGGGCAAGTGCGGAGCGGTGCTTTCGAGGTAGCGCATCGCTGCGGTCTGGAGGGCGACAACCGCCTCCGCCTCCTCAGGCGGTGAGACCTTCACGAGGTAGCTGCTCGAGTCGGTCCTGAGTCTGAACGTGTCGTCCTTCTCGGTAGCCAGTCGCCCCAAGCGCCCGGTGAGGCGATAGTGCTCCTGGAGGAAAATGCTCACCAGCATCACGTCGATGGGCTCGTGGGACGACGTCAGGCCGCTCTCCTGGAGGAGTCGCTGTGCATAGTTCGTAGCTGGTGAGGTGTTCACGGTCAGTCCCTTCGGCCGGCCTTGTTACAGACGGTTTTTCGCGACCTCGGCGAAGGTCTCCAGGAATCGGGTCACATCGGCGGAGTCGAAGGCCAGCGGAGGGCGGATCTTCAGGGTGTTCGCCGAGGGACCCGTGCCGCTGATGAGAATCCGGCGGTCTCGCATGTCGTTGATGACGTTGTCGGTCAGCGCGCGGTCCGGCTCGAGGGTGCCCCGGTCCTTCACGATCTCCACGCCCACGAACAGGCCGGCGCCGCGGACTTCGGCGACGTAGGGGGAGTCCTTGGTGATCTCCCTCAGCCCGGCGCGCAGAGCGTTGCCGCTGCCCAGGACGCGCTGCTGCACGTTCTCCTTCTCCAGGACGTCCAGCACCGCGGCGCCGGCCGCCACCGGGATCGAGCTGCCGCCGAAGGTGTTGAAGTAACGGACGTTGCGCCCGAACTCGTCGCTGACCTCGGGGCGGAAGACCACACCCGAGATCGGAATACCGTTGCCCATGGGCTTGCCCATGGTGACGATGTCCGGCACCACGCCGTGGCGGGTGAAGCCCCACATCGACTCCCCGAGCCGGGCGAACCCCGACTGCACCTCGTCCGCGATGTAGACGCCGCCGGCGGCGTGCACCTCCGCCACCACGGCCTGCATGTATCCGACGGGATCCGTGAAGATGCCGTCGCTGGAGTAGGCGCAGTCGGTGATCAGCGCGGCCAGCCGGTAGCCGTGGCGCTCCAGGTCGTCGATCGCGCCGCGCACCTGCTGCCGCATGTGCTCGGCGAGCGTGGATCCGGGCGCGACGAGGCGCGGGTCAGGAGCATCGATGAACCGGACGTTCGGGCCCAGCGGTGAGCCTGTGCCCAGGGTCGGCGAGAAGCTCGCCACCTCGCGGGTGAGGCCGTGGTAGGCCCAGCGGGTGACGATGATGCCCTCGCCGCCCGTGTGGAACCGGGCCACCCGCACCGCCAGGTCGTTCGCCTCCGACCCGCTGCACGCGATGCTCAGCTTCGACAGCTCCTCGGGGAAGGTCGCCAGAAGCCGCTCCGCGTAGCCGACCAGGGCCTCCTGGACGTAGCGCGTGTTGGTGTTGACCGCAGTCATCTGGCGGGCGACCGCCTCGGCCACGTGCGGGTGGGCGTGCCCGACGCACGGGACGTTGTTGTAGGCGTCGAGGTAGTCGTGGCCGTCCCGGTCGATCAGGTGGGCCCCATGACCGGAGACGAACTCGACCGGCTCCTTGTAGATGAGTGTGTAACCAGGGCCCAGCACCTTGTCGCGGCGCTGGATGGTCTCCTGGAGGTGTTCGGGGAGTTCGCTCAGTATCCCCGGATCGAACCTGTTGGGGTAGTGGGCGAGAGCCCGACTGATCGTCGAAGTCACTGCAGGCACACCTTCAGTCTTTGTCCGGGGCTGCTGGCTGCGTTGGCCGGAATCATACCATCATTTATCTCAGTTTCAACGTGAGACTAAAACTTCCTTCGCCCCGGATCTTCGGGGTCCCGGCCGGCCCCCGCATGCACGATGAGGGGCGTTTCCGTCATCGCAATCTCGCCGCGAACGGCCCCTGGAGCGCCGCCGATCCGGAGCGGGCAGTGCCTGTTGGGCACACCTCTGGCTCGCCGCCGGTCCCGTTGAGCAGGAGGGGTACCGGGTGGGGGCGACCCAGTGCGAGCGGGTTGTAGTGGGGTGGGCCGGGCCTGGCGAGGTCCAGACGATATTTGGTGCCCGTACCCGAATGGAGGAGGCGGCCGGCGCGAACCGGCACGTGTGCCAGGGAGAGTACGCCGTCATCGCGGGGAGTGGATAGGTACTGGTGAGGCCGGTGTCCAGGCTGGCCATGTCGGCCTACAGCCGGGTGCTCCCCTCGGGCAGGCCGGTGACCGAGTCCCCGCCCCGGCGGGCGCCCATGGTGGCCACGATCGCCTCGTCCATGCCCTCCAGTCGAAGTGGGCGGGCTTAGACCGACCGGCAAATGGATCACTTGAGGCGTCGGGTGGTGGGCCGGCTGTCCCAGCGGTAGCGGCTCGTCGCCCGTCGGATGAGCATGCGGAGCGTGACGAGAGTGGCGGCGAGGTAAAGGTAGAAGTCCACGACCGCGCCGCTCCTCTCGGTACACCGTCGGAGCTTGCCGTAGTCGTTCATCCACGAGTGCGTGCGCTCTGCCACCCAGCGCTTGCCGGCTTGGATCGGGGCAGGCACTCCCTTGCGGGCGATTTCGGCTGTGAATCCCAACTCGGCAATCAGCACACGGGACTTGACGCTGTCGTAGCCCCGGTCGAGGTTGACGTTCACCGTCTCCGGCAGTGCGCCGACCTGTGCCTGCACCGCATACAGGGTGGGGCCGAGCAGGGGTGAGTCGTGCCGGTTGGCCCCGTCGGAGACGATCCCGGGCGGAACACCGCAGGCATCGGACGCGACGGAGCGCTTCAGTCCCTGCTTGCCCCGGTCCACCGGCGACCGCCCGGCCTTGTCGCCGCCGGACGGGGCCTTGGTGATGCAGCCGTCCACCGAGATCTCGCCCAGCCCAAGGCCGATCATCCGGTCGTACGCCTCGAGCGCCAGAGCGTGAACCTTCTCGGATATCCCCAGTTCAGACCACTCCTTGACGCGGCGTCTGATGGTTCGGTCGGAGCATCCGGGAGTGGAGATGCGTTCGTAGCCCGAGCCGTGGACCAGCGCGAGCACGATGTGCTCGAAGACCGTCCGGTCGGCGATCCGGCGGCGGTGACAGCCCAGTGGATGGTCGGCGACGAACGCTCCCCTGACGGGCAGAAGTGCGGCGAACTGGTCCCAGAGGGGTTCGAGCAGGCAAAATGGCAGCGCGGGCACGGCCGTCCTTCGTGATCACTGAGCGTAGAGAACTCCATGATCACCTGGACCCGTGCCCGCACTGCATCGACCCCGCCGGCTGGGCCTACAGCAGCCGCCTATTGCCGGTCGGTCTTAGGCGCCAGGTTCAGCTTGCCCGTGCGGGCGAAGCCGCAGTCGATGTTCTCTTCCTTGACGAGGCTCTGGATGGCGTCGACCGCGTCGTGGTGCGCCCGCAGGCATGCCTTCGCGGTGTCGAAGCCGTAGCGGGAGATCCCTCCCGGAAGCCGATCGACATGCCCAGGGTGGCCATGCCGCCGTTGCGCCCAGAGGCGCCGAAGGCCGACCGTCTCCGTCACGAAGACATGGACGCCGGCGCTCTTCCGTGCCAGGTGAAGTGCCGCCGAGGGGCCGGTCGGGCCGGCCCCGAAGATCGCCACATCGACACTCACGCCGATCTCGGTCCGGACCGGTCTGGACCCTGGGGGAGCGGTGTCGAGCCAGTGGGGGGTGAACGCCATGTCCCCGCTCTCTGTCAGTGGCGTCAGTCGCTCTGGGTGCACTGAGTCGAGACCCGGGCGTCCCGATAGCTGTTCGACGGTGCGCAGATTCGTCGGGCGCGTCGCGAGGTGCTCGCTGCTGGGCTCAGGCCGCCCAGCACTATTTGGTCCAGTTCCCCGCGCTCCTGCTGCCGACCGGCATCCGGCTCGGCAGCCCCCGGCCCCGGCTGCGCTCCTGGTACGCGGTCACGTCGCCCCAAAGGCAGGGTGCTGACCCCGGCGACGTCGAGGTTGTTCCGGCTGATCGATGCTCGCTGCCGACAGTCAGTTGGTCGTCGACCCCGGCTTCCAGGCCCTCGCCGCAGCGCGGCGATGCGCTCTCGGAGTCTTGGAGGACCCTGTTGGAGTGCATGACAGATGAGTCGAGAACCGTCCGACACGGCGGAAGCCTCCGGCGAGGACGCCTCAAGGGCGGCCAGGAGGGAACGGCAAGTCCGTCGAAACAACCGCTTGTCACCGCGTCGCCCTTGGCCGTGCCGCCCAAACCGGTGCCGGCAAGGTCGGCGTACCGCTCTCGCTATGGTCATCACATGACCACCAACCCGACCTCCCGCGACTACAACAAGGCGTCAGTCCTGGACGCGGTCCTCTCCCACGCGCCCTTGACGCGTAACAAGCTCACCGAGCTGACAGGCCTGAGCAGGGCCACGGTCTTCAGAGCGGTGGAGGAGCTCTGGGCCGACGGCTTCCTCGTCGACTGCGGGATCGACGAGGTCACCGGCCGCGGCCGCCGGTCCACCTATTTGGACCTGTCCGGCACAGCCGGCCACGTCGCCGGTGTCAGCTTCGGCGTACAGACCACCGGTGTGCTGGTGACCGACCTCAGGGGCCGCGAGATCCAGCAGGTAACGGTTCCCACCGCCGATCACCAGGAGGTCGCGGACGCCGCACGATGGCTGGTCGACCTGATCGCGCAGGCCGCGGAGTCCGCGCAGGGCCCCCTGCGGCAGATCGTCGTCGCAGTGCCCGGGCGGGTCCGGGGCGGCACGGAGATCTTCGGCCCCGCGGAGTCGATGAAAATCTTCGCGGGCTCCGATCTCCACCGAGCCATCGAAGACCTGGTGGACGCCCCTGTGCTCCTCGACAGCGACGCGAACGCGGCCCTGCTCGGGATCCTCACCGACGACGCCACCATCGCCAACGCCGCGTTCTTCAGCCTCAGCACCATATTGAACTTCGCCCACTGCACAGATCACGAGCTCGCCCGTGGGAGCACACCCACCTTCGGCGACATCGGGGCACTCTCCTCCGGAGTCGGCAACGAGATCCTCGACGAACTGCTGAGCACGAGGGGTCTCCTGCGGTTCGCCCGCAAACGGGGGCTCGACCTGGAGCGCGTTGAGGACCTCTGGCTGCAACCGCGCACCGACGCGCCGCACGCCGAGGTGCTTCAGGCGTTCACCACGGCGATCGTGACCGCTGTCAGTGTCGTCGCCGTGACGCTGGACCCGGAGTCGGTCTACTTCGTGGGCCGGTTGCGTCCACTCGTCGACGTCGTGCTTCCCCAGGTGCGCGGGCGGCTCGACCAGATCCTTCCGGCGGTGCCGAAGATCAGGACGGGTCCGCATCTGATCGGTCTGTCGACGGCCGAGGGAGCGGTCTACGCGTGCCTGACGATCGCGCAGAAACGACTGAGAGATGCCGTGCTCGGAGCACGGCATCAGAGCCGGCCCACGGAGCGATCCACACCGGCCTTCTGAGCCGACCGCCGACGGGCGATCGGGACGCGGTTGCGCCGGACCCTGGCCGGCCTGCCGCTGCCAAGGGCGGCCGACGGGCGCATCGTGCTGGCCGTGGACGTGTCCAACTGGTTGCGCCCGGACGCCCCCACCAGCGACGACCGGCTGTTCTGCCACGTCTATGGACGCGGTGACCGCAAGACGGACCAGCTGATTCCCGGATGGCCGTACTCCTTCGTCGGCGCCTTGGAGACCGGCCGCACCTCGTGGGTCGCGCTGCTGGACGCCGTGCGCCTGGGCCCCGCCGATGACGCGACCGCCGTCACCGCCGCCCAACTACGCGACGTCATCAGGCGGTTGACGCAGGCCGGGCACTGACATCCGGGCGATCCCGAGATCCTGATCGTGATGGACTCCGGCTACGACGTCGCCTACCTCTCCCACGCCCTCGCGGATCTGCCGGTCGTGCTGGTCGGGCGCCTGCGCTCGGACCGCGTGATGCTCCGCGACCCGGGCCCGGCCCGCTCCGGCCCGAAGGGCGGACGGCCCCGCCGGCACGGCGGCGTCCTCACTTTCGCCAAGCCCGACAGCTGGCACGAGCCCGACGTCACCGCGGTCACGGACACCACCCGCTACGGCAAGGCCCAGGCGATCGCCTGGGACCGGATGCACCCAAGGCTCACACACCGCGGCCCCTGGCTGGACCACGCCCAGGAGGAACTGCCCGTTCTGCACGGCACGTTGATCCGTCTCAAGGTCGAGCGCCTGCCTGGCGACCGTGACCCGAAACCGGTCTGGCTGTGGTGCTCCGCCACCGCCGCCACCAGCGCTCAGGTGGACCTGTGGTGGCAGTCCTTCCTGCGCAGATTCGATCTTGAGCCAATGCCGTTAGGTTAACCTGCTGCTCCATCGTGTATGACGGGTATTCAGGGGCGGTTGTGGGGCCTGAGTTGCGTGAGGTTGTGAGCGTGGGGTTGCTGGCCCGGGTGTACTCGGCGGGGCTGGTGGACGAGGTGCTGGAGGCGTGTGGGCGGGTGGAGCGGCGGTCTCGGCTGCTTCCAGCTCGGTTGATGGTGTATTTCGTCCTCGGTATGGCGTTGTTCTCACCGGATCCCTATCTGGAGGTCATGCGCAAGACGACGTTCGGTCTGCGGCAGATCGGCCTGCTCGGAAGCTGGCGGGAGCCGAGCAAACCGTCCATCTTTCTGGCGCGCCAGCGGCTGGGAGCCGAACCGCTGCGGGAGTTGTTCACCCGCGCCGCCGTGCCGTTGGCTGAGCCCGCGGAGAGCTGGGCCTTCTGGCGGGGACTACGGCTGATGGCGGTGGACGGGACCTGCGTCGACCTGGCCGACTCCTTGGCCAATGATGAGGAGTTCGGGCGGCACGGTGGTCGGCCCAGGGCGGGCAAGGCGCCGTACAAGCGGGCAGCGTTCCCCCAGGCCAAGGTCGTGGGACTGGTGGAATGCGGCACGCATGCCATCGTGGATGCGGTGGTCAGCGCGTACTCGGTCCACGAGGCGCTGACCGCCCGGGATCTGGCCCGGTCGATGAGCCCGGGGATGCTGGTCCTGGGCGACCGGGGCCTGCCCGGCGTGGACCTGCGGCGGGTCTGGTCGGCATCCGGAGCGGACCTTCTACTGCGACTGGCGAGCAAACGCTACGGACTCGAGCCTGACCATCTACTGCCGGATGGCTCCTGGATCACCACGATCTACGGGTACGAGGACCGCCGACGCGAGCACGGTGTCCAGGTCCGTGCTCTGCGCTACCAGCTCGACGACGGCCAGGAGACCTACACACTTCTGACCACCCTGCTCGACCACGAGCAGTACCCCGGGCCTGAGTTGGCCGCCCTCTACACCGAGCGGTGGGAGATCGAGACGACCTTCAAAGAACTCAAGACCCAGCAGATCGGCACGGGCACCGTCCTGACCAGCAAGACCCCGGACGGAATCCTCCAACAGATCTGGGGCCATCTGCTCGTGCACTACGCACTGCGCGTGCACATGCTCGAGGCCGCCCGGGCCAACGCCGACGCGCTCGACCCCGACCGTCTGTCCTTCACCACCTGCCTCCGCGCCGCCCGCCGCATCGCCCTGATGCCGCCAGCGGTCTTTTCGCCCTCAGAACCGCAGCTCACTCCGCCTGGTCCTTGACGAACTTCTCGCCAACATCAACCCGCCCCGGCGCCCCCGAACCAGCCCACGCGCTATCAAGCGCATCATCTCCCGCTACCGCATCAAGAAACCTGACGACCGGCAAGCCTCCACGCCACTGCGCACCCCCACCCTCGTACCACCTCACCCGAGCCCTTAACCTAACGGCATTGGATCTTGAGCACACATTCCGGCTGATGAAACAGATGCTCGGGTGGACCGCCCCGCAGGTCCGCCACGCCGACACCGCCGACCTGTGGACCTGGCTCGTCATCGCCGCCCACACTCAGCTCCGCCTCGCCCGCCCCCTCGCCGAAGACCTCCGCCGCCCCTGGGAACGCCGCACCGAACCCCGCCGCCTCACTCCCGCCCGCGTCCGCCGCGGGTTTCGCAACCTCCGACCGACCACGGCCTGCCCGGCAGCCGCACCGAAACCGTCCCGCCCCGGCCCGGGACGGCCGACCGGTTCGAAGAACAGCAACCGCGCCAAGCGCCACGACGTCGGCAAGACCGTCAAACGCGCCGAGACCATCAAGGAACACCAGGCCCGCCGAGGATAAACGTCAAGCTCAGGTCTGACGAGGGAATGGGTGGTGAGGTCGGCGCGGGACCAAGGCGGTGGACTGCGGCGGTGGACCGCCCTCGACGGCCTCAGCTCCTGCCTGAGCGGCGTCACTTTGCAGGAAGGTGAGCCCGCAGCTATCGTCATATTCAACAATGCGACTAAGTATCTAGTTGTTTAGCAATGGCCGTGTGCCACTTCTATCAGCAGCGTTGACGAGAGGCGGTCGGCCCCGTGTCGAGCAGTGGGTATCTGCGCTATGTCGCCCTGGGTGACAGTCACACCGAGGGGCTCGGGGACGGCGACGACGTCCGTGGTCTTCGGGGCTGGGCGGACCGGCTCGCCGAGCAGGTCGCCCGCCACAGCCCCGGCCTGCTCTACGCCAACCTCGCGGTGCGCGGCCGTAAGGCCGGTCAGGTGCGCGCCGAGCAGCTGGCTCCGGCTATCGCGATGCGGCCCGACCTCGCCACCGTGGTGGCTGGGGTCAACGATGCGTTGCGCCCGGGCTGCGACCTCGACGAGGTGGCCGGCCATGTTGAGGCGATGTTCGCCGCCCTCACCGCGCAGGGCGCCACCGTCGCGACCCTCATGTTTCCCGATGTCGGGCGTATCACGCCGTTGGCCCGCCCGATCGGTCACCGTGTTCTCGCACTCAACGCGCGCATCCGGGAGGCCGCCGACCGCCACGGCGTGGTGGTGGCGGAGACGGCCGCGCACGTGGCGGCGACCGATCCGCGGTTGTGGAGTGCTGACCGGCTGCACGCCGGCCCGCTGGGACACACGCGCATCGCGGCTGCCGTGGCCCAGGCGCTCGGTCTGCCGGGCAGCGACGACAAGTGGACCCTTCCCCTTCCGGCCGAGGGGACAGACATCTCTGTCTGGAGGACCGTGGGTGCCGAAGTGCGCTGGGCCGGCACCTTCCTCGGCCCTTGGGTCGGCCGCCGCCTGCGTGGCCGCTCCTCCGGCGACGGCCGCCAGGCCAAGCGGCCGGCGCTGCTTCCGGTGGCCGCGTCCGCTGGGGACACCTCCCCATCGGTGTGATGCTCTGGCTTGCGACGACGCCGGCGGCTCCTCGTGCTGAAATGCTCTTCGCCGGACGGGAGCTGGAAATGAGTGACATCCATCCCTTCGCGTATTGCGCACGAAGCGTCTGCGGATCGTCAGCGACGTGGTCGTAGGCGTCGTGGCACTGCTGTTCACCGTGTTCTACGTCAGTCCAACATCGACCCCGCCAGTCACCTCCACAAGTTGCTCATCGGCTGGCCAGCGCGGACGAGGGGGCGAAGGCCGGTGGCAGCAGACCGACCTCGGAGTGCGGATCGTCCAGTCGATCAAAAGTCCTCCCAGGGTGGAGACAGGATCGACTGGAAGGTGGTGGACGAGAAGGAGATGACGGAGGAGCTCGGCAAGGGCAAGCTGTTCGGCGCGCTCGTCGCCCCCGCGACTACACCTCCACCGTCGCCGCACTCACCAGCCCCGAGGCGGCGCGCAACGCCATCGGCCCCGACACTCACCGTGCTGGCCAGTCGGCCTATGCGCAGGTAGGCAGGGAGCTGACCGCTCAGGCAGAGCTGGCCGTTGCCGTGCTCCTGCTGCTGACCGACCCGACCGTGGCACAGGTCGGGGACGGGCATCCGCTCGACTCCCACAGCGGCCTGGGCCTGAGTGCCTTCTCCTACTCGCTCGTCCTCGTCGTCTGCGGCATGCTCGCCGCCCATGTCATCGGCGGCCAGGTGGACCACGCCCTTGGCTACACCCACAGCGACATGGGCACGCTGCGGATCCACAGCCCGCTACTGCGGGCGACCCGGGTACAGACCCTGGCCCTCAGCAGCACGCTCATGCCGGATGGCTGTTCATCACGATCTTCTACATCGCCATGGCGGTACCGACGTCCGGCGCCACGGTCCCCCTCCACCACTCCCCGGCTTCCACCGCACCCTCGGCGAGTTCCAGCCCCTGCGTCAGATCACCGGCGTCGTCCGCTCCATCCTCTACTACGACGCCCAGGGCGACGCCGGACTGCCCCGAGGCTGGGTGATCCTGGGCTTGGGACTCGCGGTCGCGTGCCTCTTCGGCTTCGGCGTGACCCGGTTCTACGACCGCAAGGGACTGCATCGCAATCCCGCCGACAAGGAACCGCAGCCGGTCCTCGCTCGGACACAGACCGACGACCCCTGAGAGGCCGGGCTGCTCACGACCTTCCAGCTCCTCACTTTGTCGACGTACTGTGTGGGTGGGGCCGCCGCAGTCAGCCGTCGGCCCGGAGCGCGGCCGTGCGCTGTTCGAGCCTGCGCAGCGACATGTCCCCCCACTGGAGGTTCTCCCGCTCGAACGACATCCCGCGCAGCAGGGTGAGATACGGGCCGATGCGCTCGGCCTCGGCGAAGTACGCCTCCTCGGAGCGCCCGTCGAGCAGGCGCTGCCGGAGCCGCTCGTAGCGGGCCAGCTTGGCGGTGGCCCACTCCATGCGCTCGGTGATGGCGGTCCGGACCGCTTCCATGTCGCCCGCGTCCAGGCACTGCACCTTGACAAGCAACTCGTCCCGGATCACCGCCGGTTTACCCAAGGGCTCGGCGGTGTAGGCGTAGACGGCCTTCCGCCCGGCCTCCGTCAAGGAGAACAGTCGCTTGTTGGGGCGGCGCTTCTGCTCGACGACGCGGGCCGTGACGAGTCCTTCGGCCTCCATGCGATCCAGCTCCCGGTAGAGCTGCTGAGGCGTCGACATCCAGAAGTTGGCGACCGTCGCGTCGAACGCCTTCGCGAGGTCGTACCCGGACGCCTCGCCCTCCAGCAGCGCGGCCATCACCGCGTTCCGCAAAGCCATGGATGCACGCTAGCAGATTAATCAACAACATGACTAATAGTCACCCCTTCCCTGTAGACAAGCTCTAACGGGCCCTCTACTCTCCAGCACATCTATTCACATTTCTGAGTATCAGAGGTGGGCTCATGCATCCCTTCCGCAAGGCCGTCGAGAGCGGCGACCTGGACGCTGTGGCCGCTCTGCTGGCCGACGACGTCGTCTTCACCAGCCCCGTCGCCTTCAAGCCGTACCCGGGCAAGGCGATCACCGCGGCGATCCTGCGCGGCGTGCTCCGGGTCTTCGAGGACTTCACCTACATCCGTGAGATCGCCAATTCCGACGGCCGCGATCACGCCTTCGTCTTCACCGCCACTGTCGCCGGCAAGCAGATCCAGGGATGCGACTTCCTGCACTTCGGCGACGACGGGAAGATCGACGAGTTCACGGTGATGGTGCGCCCGCTCTCCGCCGCCCAGGCGCTCGGCGAGGCCATGGGCGCCCAGTTCGAGCAGATCGCCCGAGAGGCCGCCGAACAGTAACCACGACGACGGACTTCGACGGACTGCGCACCCTCCTGGCGGAGCGCCACAACGTCCCCGGCGGCTGCGCCACCTTCTTTCGACGAGGCCGCTTCGAGTTCGAGACGGCGCTGCACCAGCTGTCCGGAGTCGGCCTGGAAGTCCAGCCGTACACGCTGCGCGGGCTGTTCGAGAAGCTGGGCGTCGCTGACTCGCTGTAGTTAGTCCAGGAGCACGACCTGTATCGCGCCGTGGTACCCGGCCGGCACGATGTGACCCTGCCCGCCGACTGGGCCGGCGCCGTGGACGCCCTGGAGGACGCCTTCCCCAGCAACCGCGCCCGCGTCGAGCGTTTCTTCGCGCTCGCCAGGGACGGGACGGAGCCGTCACGGCACACGACCTCGACGCCCGGATGCTCGCGCAGCCAAGCTTCCAGCGTGCCGGCGGTGCGGTCGGGCAGCACGTCGATCCGCTCATAGGTCTCGGCGTCGATCACCACGGTGGCATAGCGGTGCCGCCGGCGCAGAGCGAAGTCGTCGACGCCGATCACGCGGGGCGTCCGCCCGGTGGGCAACGGGATGCGCAGCAGGGCGCGCAGGGCCGTGTGGCGAGCAGGCCCGCCGCGAGTATCGCCAGCAAACGAGATCCCGCCCGGCCCGCTGACTCCTTCACCACAGCCTTGACTGCCCGTCCACGATCAGGTCGTTCGATGCGTCCTCGGCCGGCCCAAGTCTTTCTGGCTCGACCTGCATGCCGCGCTGCGCGTCGACAACTGGGCGCTGCATCACGAGTTGATGCCCCTACGGCAGGCCGCATACCTCCCAGAGACCGTCAGTGCGCTACGGGTCTGTGACGTGGCCTGCGGCGCACTGCACAACGACGCGGTCACCAAGACCTTCAAGTACGACCGGGCCGAGACGGAGACGCTCCTGGCGATGACCGCCGCACTGCTGCGGAACGTGCCCGGCACCAGCGCGTGACGGGGCGGTCCGGCGAGCGTCCCGCGACCGAAACGAGGACCGCATGACAACCGAGCACCGCGGCATTGCAGGCCCGTACACCGCGTACGACGGACTGCCCGTCCTGCACGCGACGGAGACGGATCTGCCGCTGATCCATCCGTACGCCCCGGTGACGCCCGGCCGCTACGTCACGCCCGGCGGCGGACGGCTCACCATCCGCCCGCCCGAGATGCCCGCTCACATCCGGATCACGCTGGACCACATGGGCTGTCCCGCCCAGCTCACCGACGAGAAGAACGCCGCCTTCAAGCGGCTCGCCCTAGCCGCCGAGGGCCACTGCGTGTACGCCGGGTGCCGGCACCGGGCCGCGTACGCGGACGGGGTGCTGCGCATCTTCGAGGTGCGCAACGGGAGCATCGCGCTCGCCGCGTTCGTGCGCGCCGCGCTCGCGGTCGAGCTGGGGGACTTCACTCCCACGGACCGGCTCTTGCAGGAGACCGAAGCGCTGGCCGGGCCTGTCCGCCAGGAGGGCGAGGGGGACCAGGACAACGGCGGCTAGACGTCACGTGTCCGCTCTTGCGTGTTCGGCTTGTCCCTGCCGCCGAGGGGGGAGGGTTCACCCGGCGGCAGGGAGTTTCACTCGACGACCACTTGATCGACTCGCTTGGCGCGTAGGCCGGGCGTGCGGGGCACGGGACGTCGGCTCGTACGGGTGGCGGTGTCCGAATGCGGCCGTCGGGGTCAGGGACAACGACCGGCTGACACGCGGGGCGCTGCACGGCGCCGTACGGAGGCGCGTATTCGCGCACCGCGCCGCGACGCCTCGTTCAGTGTCAGGGGCGTCCATTACCGTATGAGGTGGCGGTCGGTAGACCGTGGGCCCGGCTCGAAGGCCCGGAACCCGTTCGGCCCGTGACCGGACGTCGGAGGCCGCGACGGGCCCGCGACGCACAGCGGGTTGCCCGCGATGCCTCGCGGGCAACCCCCGGTTCATCGCGGCCTCCGTCGCGGGCATGGAAGCCGGGCAACACGGACGCTTCGACGCCAGATTGCGCTGCTTGCGCAGGACCACGCGCGCGTGCCCGTACGTACGAGCAGCCCGACGATCCCGTACCCCCTCGATCGGGGGCATACGTAGGCCCTCAGTTCGGGGTGGTAACTAGAAGAAGTCTTTGACACCGCCGTCGCCCGGGGCACCCGCTGCGCTTCGTACGGCTGCGCCTGGACGTCACGGTGGCCGACGTCCCGCTCTTCGGACAAGGCGCGGCCCCCGCGGCTGGATGAACCGGGGGCTGCTCACCGGTCGGACGACCGGGCCAGTAGGTGGGCGGTGCAGTGAGAGCGTGCAGGGCATCGATCCGGACGCGCGGTGGCGCTGGGCCCAGGGCGATGGGGGCGTAGCGCGCTGTTGAGCCGATCCGAGCTCTCCGCGTCGTAGCTGTACCCAGCGGGGTGTGGAGTTGCCACCGTTGTGCTGCGGCGGGGCGTGCCCGCACAGGTCGAAGCCCATCGCAGCCCGTAGGTTCGGGTGGCGATGGGCTTCGACCTGTGCGGGCCTGGGTCCCGAGCTGGAGTGTGGCCTGCGACCGAGTCGGCGTTAGTTGTTCCGAGTGGTGCGGCGGCGGATCAGGTACATGGCCGCGCCGCCGAGGATGAGGGCGCCGCCCACGCCGGCGATGATGGGTGTGGCAGAGTTGCCGCCGGTCTCAGCCAGGTTCTCGCCGTCGTCGCCGGTCTGTGTGCTGGGCTGGTTGTCTGTGGAGTTGCCGTCCTCGGCGCCATTCGAGCCGGAAGACTGGCCGCCGGTCGAGCTGCCCTCGGTCGCGCCACCGTCGGAGCCGCCACTGTCCGAACCGCCGTTGTCTGAACCGCCATTGGTGGCGGCGGAGCTGTTCGGCATCGCGCAGGTGGCCTCGGCGAGCACGATCTCTCCAGATGCCTTCACCACGCCCAGCTGGGCTGGTGTCACGGTGTACTTCAGCCGAAGCGCGGTAGCGGCACCTGTGCTGTCCGTCGTGGTCGCATCCTCCAGGACGAGGTCGACGGTGCCGACGCCCGGCACCTCAACGTGCTGGTTGCCTGGCCCGTTGACAGTGACCGGTTTGCCGAGGACGGATACGTTGTCCGCCAGTGCGGCCTTCGCGGTCGGCTTCTTGCCTGTCTCGCAGGAGGCGGTGGCCTTCAGAACGTCGGCGCTCAGCAACGGGTTGGCCGGCAGGCCAGGTGCGTAGGCCCGTACGCCGACGAGCTTGACGTCGCCCACCGACCGCTGCGCGTTCGCCTTGGCGCTGGAATGTGCGACTTTGGCCTTGACCAGCGTTGAGGGCTGCCCGTTGTTCGCACCGTTTACCTTGGCGGTGAGCAGTGTCTGTTGCGCGTCCCCGGGCGCGCTCACGTCGCTGAGAGCCGCTTTGACCGGAACGTTGCCGGTGCCCTTCACCGAGACGTCGAGGTCGGCGCGCGCCGCAACCGCGGTCGCCTTGCCGGTGGAGCCGGAGCGTTCGTCCACGGGTACGGCATAGGCCGGGCCGCCGGCGACCAGTGCGCCGCCGATCACCAGAGCCGAGGCGCCCAAAAGAGCGGCCGCGCGTGCGGGCACACTGAAGACATTCGTGTACAACTGACAAACCCCCAAGAGAGATGGAGCCGTCTGCACCGCTGTGCTGGGAACAACGTGTTCGCGACGACTTCGACTCGGAGATCATGGCGCACAAATATCGATGGTGCGACAATCCGACAGGAGATCACTCCAACGTGCAGTTTCCTTGCCTGCCGCGAAACCTTTGTCTCGGCAACTCGTTAATCAACATTTCTTGGCCTCTATTCGCCAGAGTCCGTGATCGTGAGACTAGAGATCATTAATGGCGGGGGTTGCCGGGTAGCAACCGGCCGAACAAGAACATAGCTCTCACTGTCGACCCAACCTGACAGAAGTTGCTTCAGTGAGCGAAATCGCCGCGAAGCGACTTATCTTCGCCATGCTCGACGCGGACGGAGACGGGGTGGGTGACGCTGGCGACCGGGACGCACCAAGGACGATCCCCTGGTCATCACCGCACGCACGGCCGGGGAACGGGCGTGGGCATCGATGGACGCGAACGGCATGTCGACGGCGCGACGGAGAGGGATGGAACGACCTTTGCTCTGGCAGACGTGAAGTTCCGTCCGAACATCGAGGCAGCGACGAGGAGCCGGGGCGGAGCATTCACAACGCACTGGTCGGCCTCGCCACCGAACTCCAGCGCCGCATCGACCACTGCGACCAGCACGGCGGCCCCGATGCCCTGCCGCGCCTGACGGTCGTGTTCGAGCGAGCCGACGCCACCCTGCGGCAGCTGACCCGCTACTGGGAGACGTTCCGGCAGAAGGACGACCCGAAGACGTCCCCGGCCATCGACGCGCTCAACGAGGTCTGGCTTCCTCGCGGAACTCCGGCGAGTACTTGGGGTCCCTCCGGTAATGCTGCTGGATTGAACGCTAAGGAATGATCTTGCCCCCTCTTCGGAGGTGGAGGGTAGCCGGTCGCCTACGACGGCAAAGGCGCGGTGGTCTGTTCGTCGCGCTCGCGCAGCATGCGCATGACGGTCGCGGGTGAGGGGTGCTGGCCCTTCTTCTTGCCGGTGGTGATGACGAGCCGGGCGGCGATGTCGCGCAGGCTCATCTCCTGCTCCCGCAGGTGGAGGGCCATGGAGAGCATGTGGTCGTCGGTGACGCCCGCGCCGCCGATGGTCTTGCCACGCTTGCGGGCGGACTCGTGGCCTTCGAGGGTGCGGTCGCGGATGTACTCGCGTTCCATGCCGGACAGGGCGGCCAGCACAGTGAACACGACGCCGGAGGGGTCGTGCGAGCCCTGGAGTTCACCGGTGAGGAACTGAAGGCCGACGTCACTGGCCTTCAGCTCTTCGGCGAGCGTCGCCAGTTCGATGCCACGGCCGAGTCGTTTGTGCTCGTGGACGACAAGGGTGACGCGGACGCCAGAGGCGCGCAGTTTGCCGGCGAGCTTGACGGCCTTGTCCAGCTCGGGCCGCTGGGTGGCGCGGGTGGAGATCTTTTCGGAGAAGATCCGGGTCACGCCCGCCTCGGCGAGTGAGTCGAGCTGGGAGTCCAGGGACTGCCGGGCCGTGGACGCACGTGCGTACCCGAGGCGTACGTGCCCGACCGGCTCGGTGCCGGCACCCGCGGGCTCGGGCAGCTCGGTCCACACCGAGCCGGGCTTGCGCACGGCGGGGGTCGGCACGTTCAGGGCCTTGGCGAGTTGGGGCACGAGCCGGAAGCGGGCGGTGTGGTACTGGATGGCAACCTTGCGCTTGCCGGTTCGGCACGGCGAGCCCGCTGGGGCGGCGCAGGTGGACATCGGGCAGGCGTGCGATTCCACGCGCTTGAAGTCGTCGCTCACGAGCGCTGACTGTTTCACGAGCGAACACCTATGAAACACCACCCCGGTCAACCCCAGCCTTTACGTGAATGATCACCAGCGGGCGGCGGGCACCGTCGCGGCCATCCGTTCGACCCTCACAAGCAGGACCCGGCAGTCGGCGACCGCATCGTGCGGGCCGCCGAGCGGCTGATTGCGGTACCGGCCGCACTTGACCGACCGCTGCCCGCGCCACACCGCGTACGGCACCATCGCGTCCTCCCACCGGCAGCGGCCCAGCCACTCCCCAGCGGGGGCGCCCAGCGACCGGAACGGGCAATACTCCGGCTGCCGCCGAGGGTGGCACCAACGCTGCGGCCGGGTCAGCGTCGACTGGACGTACGCCGCGGCGTTGATGCCGAGCGGGTTCTCGCCTCGGCTTCCGGGCGGCCCGAACGGAAACCCGCTGGATTGGATGTTCGCGCATTCACGCAGGCATCCTGTACCGCACGTTTGGATGAATAGCTCCAGGAATTTCAGTGTGTCCATCGCAGCGAGAGTCCTCTCCCGGATGAAATCGCGCACGAATGCGGGACACGTGTGTGCTACCAGAAAACGCCACGTCACGCCACCCTTCCACCGGCAAGAAATACCTACGAATATGACCGCGGGCGTGGCCACGGGAATTTCGTGCAGGGCCTTTGCCCCGGGGTGTGCTGTCCGCTCACAGGGGCTTACCCGGTAGAAGAGGAGAGACATGAGGAGTACGTCCCAGAGTCAAGCACCGGAGTGGCTCGCCGCCGCCGCGACGGACCCCGAAGCCTGCAAGCGGGAATGGGCGCACGGAGAAAACGGCACCGTGCTGCTGCCCGCCGGGCGATTCTGGGGCGTGCTCAGCGTGCCGGAAGAGCTCGGCCTGCTCGCCCTCGACACTCTCCTGCGTATCCCGCTACCGCGGCCCGGCCCAACGCTCGCCGACCTCGCCTCCCACCGGCTTGGGTTCTTCCTCCCCCCGGATCCGGTGACCGCCTGGCTCGGTCGTGGTATCCGCTACGTCGGCGAAGGAGCCTGGATCGCCGTGCCCCCGCCCCATCGCGCCACGGGGACCCTGCGGTGGCTGGTTCCTCCCGACGGCAACGGCGCCCTCCACCTCCCCACCGCTCTGGAACTGGCGCTCCATGAGGCGGTCGGGACACTCGCCGTCCTGGTTGACGGCACGCACCCGCCCACCCGTGGCAGGGCAACGCCCCCCGAACCCAGCCGTGGTGGTCTCCGCTGACCCCCCGTTACCATTTTCGTGGCTCCGCACTGGGGCCTCCGCCTTCGGGTCCGGCATGACTTCCCCCCTGTCGTTGATGATCCGGGGGTGGTGTCACCGGGCCCGGAGGCATCGACAGACCGCTGAAGACAGGCTTGAGCACCGGCTTGTTCGCAGGTCGGAAGAGCTCTCCGTAACAGGGATATGGCAACTCGGTCGAGCCACTGGTACGAACCGCGGGTTGCCGCCCTTCCTCAGGCGAGCCGGCCCGCGACGGCCAGCACCACCACGGCGGCAACCGTTGCCGCTGAGCAGATGACCATCACGGCTCGGCTCGACCCGCCATCGCGCGTGACGACGGCATCCGGGTCATCCCGCCAGGGCGGGAGCCAGTAGGCCCCGAGCAGGGCCGGCGTCGGCACAGTGTCATCACCGCGAGGATCCATGCCCTGCCAACGCGTGATCAAGGGCTCCGGCAACAGCAGCCTCGCCGACATCACCCTCTCGGCCCAAACACCGACTACCCTGCGGCACGCTTCAGCGTCAGCTCCAGGACCTCCACCGGTTCAAGGTGCCGGCACCGTCCGGGGAGATCAGCCAGCGCAGCGAGCCCCAGCGGCGGTGCGGAGCCGGAACTGTGATCCACACGCCCCTGCCGACGCAGCGCCCACCCGTGCAGACGCACCGGGAAGCCGTGCCGGGAGGCACGGAGAAGCCCGCCTGATGCCGCCGGGCATCCCACAAGACGGGCCCGGGTTTCAGGAGCGGCAGGTCATCCAGGATGCCGGCGACACGCAGCCCCAGCTCATCGGGAACAATCACAACATCCCACAGACGTCCCGCGGGAAGCAGCGCGACACCGCGGAGGCCGAGCCGCCACTCACGCTTGCAGGCCCGCGGATCCTCCGAAGCGGCGGCAAGCCACTCCGAGGCACTGGACCGCATCCGCATCAGTGCCATCGCACCTTCCCTTCCGCAGCCGACACCGCGGCCACCTGCCGACACCGAAGGAAGGGGAAAGGCGCACCCCGGCGCTTCGGCGTCAGCACAGCACCGCTCGGTTCACGCCCCAGTGCAACGCGCGCGGCACCGGGCAGGCCATACACCGGACACGCCTTTCGCTACATAGAGTGAGCGCAGCGCGCGTTCAGGGGCAGCTATATGCACGGGCGCGCGCCTCTGCGCTCCTTGGCCCCCGGCAGACTGGTGTCAGCAAGTGGCTTCGTTTAGAACGAATAATGCCCTATTTATCCTGGTGCTGGGCTATATGGATGCGATGTTGGCATTGAGGGGCATTAGTGGCTTTTCTCGTGTCCATGCTGACGGAGTGGACAACGTTGAGGAGTCAGAGGTGCAGCCAGGCGAGTGCCTGCTGCGGGAATGGGCTGACGTGATGATGGTCCGGATGTGGGCCACCGATGCGGAACTGACCCTGGTGTGGCGCCGGGCTGGTGCGGGACTGCCCCCGGTGGTGCCGCTGGCGGGTGCCCCCGGTGCGGTGGGGATGGCGGTCGACCGCACCCGGTCGGACCATCCCGCCGTTGCCGCCCACCTGCGGGCGCTCGCTGGTGAGCGCGTCACCTGGTACGGCTCGGCTGGCGGCCGGCCGTATCTGGCATCGGTCAGCCCCCGCCCGGAAGGCACCGGAACGGTGGGGATGGCCGTCGGCCTGAACGATCCCGCCGCCGCCCGGCAGAGCCCTGACTGGTATCCGTACCTGTTCGACCAGTCATCGCTGCCCATGGCCCGGCTCGATCTGATCGGCCGCATCCTGGACGCCAACGCCGCCTTCGGGCAGTTGGTCGGACAGCCCGTCAGCGCGCTGCGCGGGCGTTGGGCGGGTGGCCTGCTGGCGTCCGGTGACCGGTATTGCCACGCGCAGCGGTGGGCCGCGATGCTGTCGCAGCGGGGCGGCCGCTACACGGACACGGTGCTTGTGGTGCGCGGTGACCGCCGTCTGGTCTGCGCGCGGGCCACGGGATGGCTGGCCTGGTGCGGCTCCGAGGGGCCGGCGCAGGTCATCTGCTCGCTGTGGCCGGTCGCAACGGCACCGGAGTCGCGGTGGCTCGACGCGCCCTCCCTGCCACCGCTGCCGGCCGCGGAGGCCCGCCTGCTGGAGGGCATTGCGGAGGGCCTGTCGAATGCCGCGCTCGGCCGACGGCTCTTCCTCAGCCGCCAGGGCCTGGACTACCGACTGTCGTGCCTGCGGGACCGGTTGCAGGCGCACAGCCGCGGCGCGCTGGTGGCCCGTGCCTACGCGCTGGGCTTGATCCACCCGGGGCTGTGGCCGCCTCGGGTGGATCCCGGCGCGGTACGCCCCGCGGCCTGCGTTCCACCTCGCCGCAGCGCCCCGGCGGACGCCCGCGACCCCACGGGGCTTGGCCGGTGGTTACCTCATCGAGCGACGTTCAGGGGTGCGGGTGTCCGTGCTGTCCACGCCCCGGTTGAAAGGCCCGCGGCCGACGCTGCGTTGGGGACGCGACAGGGCCCGAGCGGACGGCGGCTCAGTGCGGTTCACCCCATTCGTCCAGCCGCTCGCGCAGCGCCCCCGCGTACCGCAGCAGCCGGCGGCGCAGTGCCACGGGCAGGCGGTCTCCCTCGTCTCGTTCCAGCAGCGGGCGCAGTGCGGCTGCAAGCTCGTCGGGCAGGTCGTGGTCGATCCAGTCCTGCACGCTGGAACTGGTGTACGCCCGCAGGGCCAAGGCAGCCGGACCGGGCGCGGTGTCCACCGGGTCGGCGTTCAGCTGCGACAGCGGCACCAGCAGGGCCCGACCGAGCAGCACCGGCGCCGACGCGCCGCGCGGGCCGAGTTGCCGCGCCGGTTCATGGTGTTTGGCGGGCCCGGGTGTCGTGCGTAGGTGCTGGGCCGCACGCTCCCAGGCGGCGAGATATCCGGTACGGGCCCGCCGCTCGCCTCTGGTCAACGGGTCCTCGGCCCGGGCGGCGGCGCTTCGGGCGCCGCGCAGCCGGGCCTTGAGCAGCGCCGGCCACACCGCATGGCGTTCCCAGTCGATACGCCAGACGGCCTGAAAGACCTCCCACAGCACATCGCTGCGCATGCCGTCTTGGTCGGAGCCGGGCGGCAGCCGCCGGGCCATGCGGTCGGCCGTGCGCACCGCCCACGGCCACAGCAGGGTCAGCAGCTCCTCTCCTACCCGCTCCCGCGGTTCGCCGGCGGCTATCCGGCGGGCGAAGGCCTGCAGCCAGACGGTGGCGCCTGTCCGGTCGAACGGATCGGCGTGGAGGACGGTCGGCGCGGTGTGCTCGGCGGGCATGTGCGGGTCTCCTGCCTTCGACGGTGCGCCTGCGCGCCACCGGTGTGGGGCCGGCGGCTGGGCGCGCAGGCGGCGGGGGAGATGACCTCAGCATCGTCCGGCTGCGGGGAGGGCCGTGGCGGGAGGCGTTTCCTGGCAAAGACCTGGTTTCGGCGACCTGTGCGACAGGAGTGTCGCGTGTGGGGGACGCCGGCCGCGTAGAGGCCGTCGGCTGCCTACTGGATCGGTGCGGGCGGCAGGCAGGGCTCCGGTGAAGCGCCGGGTGCCGCGGCCGTCCCGCCACGTATCCGTCAGGAAAGGACACCACGATGCGACAACTCGATGTGCAGGGCACCTCCTACACCGTGAACATCACCATGGACGACGCGACGGTCACCGAGCTGAGCGATGCGGGCTTCACGCTCTACGCCTTCAAGGCGGTCAGCAGTTCGATGGGCGGCGGCGCACCGACCGTGTGGGCCTCCACCAACACCTACTCGGCGGCCACCACCTTGGCCTGGACCGAGGACTACTACGCCTACGCCTCCAACAGCAGCATCAGCAGCGGCGTCACCTTCATCGGCAGCGACACCAAGGAGATCAGCCTCGGCCAGACGCTGCAGGTCAACAGGAACGCTGTGACCAGCGTGGTCGGGGTCGGCAACCCGGGCACCATCACCGTGCAGAACATGACCACCACGCAGTTCTCCTGCGGCCTGGCCCAGCCCAGCCCGATCGGCGGTCAACCCACACCCGTGTGCGCCTTCCCCCTGTACGGCCTCAATCGCGACCTGATCACCCCGGTGGAGAAGATCGCTCTGGTATTCGCCGCCGAGCCCTACCAGCAAGGCGAAGTCATCGAAGGCTCCATCGGGCCGGCCGTCCTGGTCGACCTGACGCAGGACACCACCGTGAACACCGCGTACAACATCAACACCGGCTGGCAGACGGACGGCATCACCACCGTGAACATCGACCCGGAGGAGTTCGTCAGCACCCTCCTCGGCGGCGGTGACTACCTGCCCGCCGGCATCAACGCCGATCCCATCACCAACATCGTGGTGCTGAAAGCCGCGGCGAACAATCCCCTGAAGCCGGTGCGGGAGGTGGCCCGCGGCGTTCCCGGAGTACCGGGCTCCCAGGACCACCAGTCGATCTCCTGCCGCCTGAACAAGTACGGCGTGCGTCAGAACAGGCAGTACATCATCCTGTTCCGCGACCAGAACACCAACGATCGGGCATGGGAGGTGCAGTGCACGCAGGTGCCGCCCACCTTGGAGGGGCAGTTCAGGTTCACCAAGATCCTGGAAATCGACACCGCCCAGATCACTAGCTGATCCCACCCGCGGTCCGGCGTGCCCGGGGGCACAGCGCCCCGGGCACGCCGGACCCCCAGCCGTCGCGTCCGCCCGTCAGCCGGGCGCGGCACTCGTGACGATCGCAGGGCGCGCACCGGAAGGACCCGATATGGCCGGAGACTGGGCGGACCACGAAGGGCAGACGTGCACGGTCACGCTGGAGATGGGCGCCTCGACCGTGGCCGCGCTGGACGACGCGGGCTCCAAGCTCTACCTGATGAAGGCCGTGCGGTGCGATCAGGGCGGCGGGTACCCGCTGGTCTGGGCACTCACGACGCGGTTCTCGACCCGGGCAACCTTGTGCTGGACGGAGGAGTACTACGCCTACGCCGCCACCGAAGTCGCCTCCCTCACCGCCACCCTGCGAGGCGCCGGCGCCCAGCGGATCAGCCTCGGCCAAACACTCGTCGTTGGCCGCAACGCGGTGCCGGAACTCGACCCCGACCACGGCATTCCGGGAACCGTGGTCATCACCAACCCGACCACTTCGCCGCTGTCGTGCGGACTGTCCCAGCGCGCTCCGCTCAGTGGCAGCACACCCGCTCCGGTATGCGTGTTCCCTCTGCACGGCGGCGGCAACCTGGACCTGATCATCCCGCTGCCCAGGATCGTCTTGATGTTCGCCACTGTCCCCTTGCCACCGGGCAGCGCTGTACCCCACGTCTACGGGCCCACCGTCCTGGTCGACCTGGCCCGGGCCAACCCAGCCAACCTCCGCTACGACATCGACAAAGGATGGTCGGGCGGCGGCACCGCCGCAGACCTTGTTGGATGGGGGGAGCTCGCCGAACGGCTCGTCCTGCCCACCCGCTCTCCCCCGGTGGGCGACCGGCTCAGTGCCTGTTTGTGAGCCGTGCATGACATATCAGCCCGTGTTTGCCCAGCTCAGGATTCGAACGGGCTGGTCTGAGGAGCGGTGCCGGGTTTCGTGCGACTCGCGCCACCGACTGTCGTTGAAAGAGAGAAGCGACGACGAGTTGGAGGGCCAGGATGGATGCCGAGGACCTGGAGATCACACCGACGCAGGGACCGAGCTGCGAGGGTGTGGCTGTGTCGGTTTCTTCGGGAGGCGTTTCTAGGCGACTGCAGGAGGCACTTGATGTCTGAAGGCAAGATCAAGATCGATGAGATTTGAGTCGCTTGCCGATCATGGCGCTTGGTGAGCCGGCGCCCCGGCCCACACCCGCGCGCCGGCGGGTCGGTCGCTCTACCGGTTCCGCGTGGTGGTCAGGGTGCCAAGGTCGGTGATCGTGCCGTCGGCGTCCCAACGGACTGCGTGCGGGGTTTCGTCCGCATCGTCGGCCTGGCCGACGATGACACCGGCATCGTTGATCGCGAAGGCGGTGCTGGCGATCGTGTTGGGCAGCGTACCCAGATTGGTGATGGTCCCGTCGGCAGCCCATCGCACCGCGCGCACCGTGCCGTCCGCCTG